>NZ_JBFTSF010000001.1:0-211238 GCF_056399905.1 Cupriavidus sp. 01L46 | reverse complement strand
GGCAAAAAGAGCGGAAAAGAGGGGGCCATGTCTGAGCATCGCCTTAAGGCGATGTGAGTTTGGCCCCCGGCCGCTCTTTTTGCCTGCCGACGAGGTGGGGGTCGCCCCATCCGGCGCGCCTTCTTTGCCTACTTTCTTGGCAAGACAAGAAAGTAGGTCGCCGCCCCGCAGGGGTGGTGAAACTGCCTTTGACTTTAAGCCTTGTCTTGAAGCCTTTGACTTCGCAGTCAGACAACAAAAAAAGACAAGCAACAAGACGCCCCTACCCAGTTCACTCAAACACAATCCCCGGAGGAGACCCACCGTGCAACCCTGGACCCAGACCTACACGCCGCTAGGCAGCCTATGGCTGTCCGCGCTCGCGGCAGCGCTACCCATCCTCTTCTTCTTCCTCGCCCTGGCCGTGCTGCGCATGAAAGGCCACGTGGCAGCAGCCATCACGCTGCTCCTTGCCATCGGCGTGGCGATCTTCGCCTACGGCATGCCCGTGCCGCAGGCGCTCGCCGCAGCGGGATTTGGCTTTGCCTACGGCCTGTGGCCGATCGCGTGGATCATCGTGACCGCGGTGTTCCTCTACAAGATCGTGGTGAAGACCGGGCAGTTCGACATCATCCGCGCGTCCGTGCTGGCCATCACCGATGACCAGCGCCTGCAGATGCTGCTGATCGGCTTTGCCTTTGGCGCCTTCCTGGAAGGCGCGGCGGGCTTTGGCGCGCCGGTGGCCATCACCGCGGCCCTGCTGGTGGGCCTGGGCTTCAACCCGCTCTATGCGGCGGGCCTGTGCCTGATCGCCAACACCGCGCCGGTGGCCTTCGGCGCCATGGGCATTCCCATCATCGTGGCGGGCCAGGTGACCGGCATCGATGCCATGCACATCGGCGCGATGGCGGGCCGGCAATTGCCACTGCTGTCGCTGGCGGTGCCGTTCTGGCTGGTGTTCATCATGGACGGCAAGCGCGGCGTGAAACAGACGTGGCCGGCGGCGCTGGTGACCGGCGCGAGCTTCTCGGTGACGCAGTATTTCACCTCGAACCATATCGGGCCGGAGTTGCCGGACATCACTTCGGCGCTGGTGAGCCTGGTGTCGCTGACGCTGTTCCTGAAGGTGTGGCAGCCCAAGCGCGCAAGCCAGCGGGCTGGCGGCGCGGTGAAGGCGAGCGGCGGTGCGGCGGCACTGGCGCGCATGGGTGACGGGCTGGCAAGCGATGCGGGCAGCATCGGCCACCGTGCGGGCGACAACCGCCGTGCCTCGCCCTACACCGTGGCACAGACCGTGCGCGCGTGGGCGCCGTTCGGCATCCTTACCGCCATCGTGACCGTGTGGAGCCTGCCGTCGTTCAAGGCGCTGTTTGCCGGCAACGGCGCGCTGGCTGGCTGGGTGCTGAAGTTCCATGTGCCGGCACTGGACCAGCTGGTGATCAAGGCCGCGCCGATCGTGGCACAGCCCAAGGCCTACGAGGCGGTGTTCAAGCTCGACCTGGTATCGGCGGTGGGCACCGCCATCCTGCTGACCGCGCTGATCTCCGCCGTGCTGCTGCGCATGAAGCCGCGCGCTGCGCTGGCCACTTTCGGCGAAACGCTGATGGAGTTGCGCCGCCCGATCCTGTCGATCGGGCTGGTGCTGGGCTTCGCCTTTGTCGCCAACTACTCGGGCATGTCGTCGACGCTGGCGCTGCTGCTGGCCGGCACGGGCGCGGCGTTTCCGTTCTTCTCGCCCTTCCTGGGCTGGCTGGGCGTGTTCCTGACCGGCTCGGACACGTCGTCCAATGCGCTGTTCTGCTCGCTGCAGAGCACCACCGCGCACCAGATCGGCGTGTCCGACACGCTGCTGGTGGCGGCCAACACCACCGGCGGCGTGACCGGCAAGATGATCTCGCCGCAATCCATCGCGGTGGCCTGTGCGGCCACCGGGCTGGTCGGCAAGGAATCCGAGCTGTTCCGCTTTACCGTGAAGCACAGCCTGCTGTTCGCGGTGATCGTGGGCATCATCACCATGCTGCAGGCTTATGTGTTCACGGGGATGATTCCCCACTGACCTGATTGACCTAATTGACCCACCGAGCGGGCACAGCCCCGCCGCTTACTTGCTGTCGTTGGCGGCGTCGCGCGGCAGGAACTGATCGCCCTCGGCCAGCGGTGCGTAACGGTAGGTGGCGGGTGTGCGGCTGAGCTTGACGGGCGACCCAAGGCCCTTGTAGCCATCCGCCATCTCCACCACCATCTCGCGGTGAACGGTGTGCGGATGCTGCAAGGCGTCCGCCACCGACAGCACCGGCGCGCACGGCACGCCGGCGGCCACCAGCGTATCGGCCAGCACCTTGCCATCCAGCTTGCCCATGCGCGCTTCCAGCTCCACCTTGAGCGCGGCACGGTTGACCGAGCGCGCGCCAGCGGTGGCGTAGCGCGCATCGTCGGCAAACCCCGGCATGTCCAGGTGCTCGCACAGGATGCGGAACTGCCGATCGTTGCCAACCGCGAGAAAGACCGGGTCGGTGGCGGTGGCGACGGTGTCGTACGGATAGATGTTCGGGTGCGCGTTGCCGGTGCGGGTCGGCTCCTTGCCGCTCATGAACCAGTTGGCTGCGTGCGGGTGCAGCAGCGACAGGCCCGAGTCGTACAGCGCCGCCTCGACAAACTGGCCGCGCCCGCTGCGCTCGCGCTCCTGCAGGGCCAGCAACACGCCCAGCGCGGCGTTCAGCCCGGTGACCATGTCCACCACCGGCAAGCCCACGCGCAGTGCGTCGCCGCCGGCTTCGCCGTTGATGCTCATGATGCCCGCCATGGCCTGGATGGCCGCGTCGTAGCCGGGCAGGCCACCCAGCGGGCCATCGGCGCCAAAGCCGGAAACCCGGCAGTGCACCAGGCGCGGGAAGCGCGCCGACAGCGCGTCAAACCCCAGCCCCCATTTTTCGAGCGTGCCGGTCTTGAAGTTCTCGACCAGCACGTCGGCGTCCGCCAGCAGGGCAAGCAGCACCTCGCGGTCGGCATCGGTGGTCAGGTCCAGCCGCATCACGCGCTTGTTGCGGTTCAGGCCGAAGTAATAAGAGGCCACGCCGTCCTTGAACGGAGGCCCCCAGGTGCGGGTGTCGTCGCCCTGGGGCGGCTCGATCTTCAGCACGTCGGCGCCATGGTCGCCAAGGATCTGGCCGCAGAACGGCCCGCCCAGGATGCGGGAGAGATCGACCACGCGGATGCCGGCGAGCGCGCCGGGCGAGACAGGGAGTTTGCTCATGAGAGGGGTTCCGTAACTGCGGCGATGAACGTGCGACAAACGACAAACAACGTGGATGGGCTCAGGCGGCCGGCGCGGGCGTGCGATCCAGCAGCTTGAAGGTGCCGGTGGCCAACGCCAGCAGCTCGCCCTGCGCATCGCGGATCTCGCCGCGCGCGAAGCACAGGGAACGGCCGCGCCGCTCGCACCAGGCGGTGGCGGTCAGCTCGCCGCGCCCGGGCGCGGTGAAATGCACCGACAGGTCGATCGTGGCCACGCCAAAGCGGCGCGGATCGTGGCCGCGCGCGGCGCAGGACAGCGCGCAATCGAGCAGCGTGGCCAGCGCGCCGCCGTGCACGTCGCCGCGGCTGTTGGTGTGGTCCGGGTGGTAGGCCATGCTCACGCGCGCCTCTTTGGCGTCGATGTGCACGCCGGTCAGGCCGAACACGCGGGCCATGGGCATCGGCAGGGCAAACAGCAGGCCCGGCGCTTCACCGGCAAATTCGTTGACGGGTGCGGGCAGGGAAAGATCGGTCATGGCGGGCACAGAGTAGGTTGGGGCCGCATGAAGGCAAAGCGGGCACCGCTATGCCGCGATGCCCACGAATTCGCCCTCATGCCGCCAGGTGCGTTGGACTGCACGCAGGTTGGCAAACGTCGATACTACCGCCGAACCGGCCATGATTCATAGCCCGGCTTGGCGGGACGTGCCCCCGGCTCAGTCCAGCTGAGCACCCGATTTCTGCACCACGCCGCGCCATTTGGTCACCTCTGCCTTGACGAAGCTGCCAAGCTGCTCGGGCGAGGTCGACGGCGGCAGTTCCAGGCCTTGCGCCTGCAGGGTCTTGCGCACTTCGGGCTGTTGCAGCGCATCGGCAAAGGCATGGTTGAGCTTGGCGATGACCGCCGGCGGCGTGCCGGCCGGGGCGACCACGCCAAAGAACACCGAGACGTCGAAGCCGGGCACGCCCTGCTCGGCCACGGTGGGCACATCGGGCAGTGCCTGCGAGCGGCTCTTGGTGGTCACGCCCAGCACGCGGAACTTGCCGCTCTTGATGAAGGGCAGCGCGGTCAGCACGTCGGTGAAGCTCATGCTCACCTGGCCGCCAAGCAGGTCGTTGAGCGCGGGGCCGGTGCCCTTGTAGGGAATATGGCGGAAGTCCGTGCCGGCCAGGTTGTTGAACAGCACGCCGGCCAGGTGCGAGGACGCGCCATTGCCGGACGAGGCGTAGGTCAGCTTGCCCGGATTGGCCTTGCCGTAGGCGATCAGCTCACCGACGGTCTTGGCGGGCACCGAGGGGTTGACCACCAGCACATTGGGCAGCTGGCCGATCTGGATGATCGGCGCGAAGCTCTTGACCGGGTCGTAGTTGATCTTGCGGTACAGGCTGACGTTGATCGCCAGCGGGGCCGAGGTGCCGAACATCAGCGTGTAGCCATCCGGCTCCGCGCGCGCCACGGCTTCGGCGCCGATATTGCCGCCGGCGCCGGCGCGGTTTTCCACCACCACGGTCTGGCCAAGGCTGCCCTTGAGCGCGGACGCCAGGGTGCGCGCCATCACGTCGGTGGGGCCGCCGGGCGGGTAGGTCACGATCATCATGATGGGCTTGGACGGGAAGTCCTTCTGCGCCAGCGCGGGGGCAATGCCCACGCAGAGGGTGCAGGCGGCGACAGCGGCGAGGCGTTGCCAGAGGGTCATGGTTGTCTCCTGGTTTAGGTCTTCTTGCGCCGGGCAGCCGATGCTGCGCCGGCGTGTGCGGCGCCGTGGGCGCCGCGGGGGCTTGTCGGTCTGGCGGTAAGGCGTCAGAAGAGGTTGACCTGCGCCACCTCGCCGGTGGCGCTCTCGGCGCCGTCGGCGGGCGGCGCGATGGTGTCGGCCAGCCAGTAGGGTTCGGCCTTGCCGGCCAGCGGATCCTGGGGCAGCACGCGATGGAGCAGCACCAGCTGGGCCAATCGCATGCGCCGTACCGAGCCGATGCGGCCGGCTTCCCAGGCCATGGCGACCGCGCTGGTCACGTGGTACAGCGCCGATGCGGCCTGGCGCGCCAGCACGTCGCCATCGGCGCCGGCTTCGGCGGCGCGGGTGGACAGCGTGGCGGCACGCGCGATCGCGGTGGTGAAGGCACCGCGTGCGCCGGCATGCATCGGCGTGGCCTGCAGCAAGCCGGCCAGGTGGGCCTCGAGCACGGGCAGCGCGCCTTCGCGGCGGATCGCGCGCAGCACGTCAAGGGCAACGATGTTGCTGGTGCCTTCCCAGATCGAGCCAAGATGCGCGTCGCGCACCAGGCGCGGGTCGCTCCATTCCTCGATATAGCCGCAGCCGCCGCGCATTTCCATGGCGTCGCCGGTGACCTTGCGGGCATCGCGGCAGGCGCGGAACTTGATCAGCGGCGTCAGCACGCGCATCAGCGCATAGGCATCGGCCTCGCCAGCGTCGGCGCGGCGCAGCGCCTCGGCCGTCTGGAACACCATGGTGCGGGCCTGCTCGGTGGGCAGCGCCAGCTTGAGCAACTGGCGGCGCATCAGCGGCATGTCCAGCAGGCGCTTGCCAAAGGCCCGGCGCTCGCGCGCGATGAACTGGCCCTCCGACAAGGCGCGGCGCATCAGGCCGGCCGCGCGTACGCCATTGGACAGGCGCGAGTTGTTGATCATGTCCGCCATCTGCACGAAGCCCCGGCCGAGTTCCCCCACCAGGTAGGCATGGGCGCCTTCCAGGCGGATCTCGCCGCTGGCCATGGAGCGCGTGCCAAGCTTGTCTTTCAGCCGGATGATGCGGTAGTGGTTGGCGCTGCCATCGGCCAGCGTGCGCGGCAGCAGGAACAGCGACACGCCCTTGATGCCGGGTGCGGCCTCGCCGTTTTCATCCTCGACGCGGGCCAGCACCATCGCCAGCGCGGCGTCCGGGTTGGAGCAGAACCACTTGTCGCCCGACAGGCGCCAGCCACCCTCGGCCTGCGCATCGCGCGCGGCGCGGGTGGTGGTGGCGGCGACATCGGAGCCCGCGCCTTGCTCGGTCATGAACATGGCGCCCTGGTACAGGTCCTCGAAGACCTGGGTGGTGAGGTTCGGCAGGAAACGCTCGACCACCGCCGGATCGCCGAACTTGCGCAAGGTGCGGGTCAGCGAATCGGTCATCGACAGCGGGCAGCACAGACCGAACTCGGCCTGCACGAACAGGTAGGTCAGCGCGTACTTGGCCGCGGCCGGCATCGGCTTGTCCCAGCCGAGGACGCCGCCGCGGTGTGATGCCGCCGCCAGGCCGAACTCGGAGAACGCCACCTTCTCAAGCTCCACGTAAGCGGGATGCTTGTCGATGCGCTGCGCATCGATGCCGGTGCGGGTCCGGTGCGACAAGGTGGGCTTGTTCTGGTCGGCGATATGCGCGAGTTCGTCCAGCACGCCGCCGGCCAGCGCGCCCATGCGATCGAGGTGGGGCAGCAGGTGGGCGAACAGGTCGGGCGGGAGGTAGAGCGGCAGCAGCGCGCGCAGGTCCGGGTCGCTGGCAAACAGGTTGACGCCTTGCTGGTCCGGCACCGGATGCGCGGGCGTGGCAGAGGGTGCGGGCACGGCCGAGGCGGACGAGGCGGACGGAGCGGACGAAGTGGCCGAAACGACAGTTTGGCGCGCTGCGCTGGTCTGCATGGGGTATCTCCTGTGTGTGCCGGCACTTGGCGCCGGATACTTTGTCTGCATTATTCAAAGTCCGGCGATTCGTGTCTAATTCTAAAATTGGCTTGGTCCATATATTTTTCATATCGCCATGGAATTCCGTCACCTGCGCTACTTCCTCGTCCTCGCCGAAGAACTCCACTTCGGCCGGGCCGCCCGCCGCCTGTCGATCTCGCAGCCGCCGCTCTCGCTCAATATCCAGCAGCTGGAAGCCTCGGTGGGCGCGCGCCTGTTCGAGCGCGACAGCCGTGGCGTACGCCTGACCGCCGCCGGCCGGGCCTTCCGAGAATCGGCCAGCGCGCTGCTGGCCCAGGCCGAAGAGGCCCGCCTGCTGGCTCGCGAGATCGAGGCCGGCGCCGTCGGGCGGCTGCGCATCGGCTTCGTCGGCTCCATGCTGTACCGCGGCCTGCCCCAGCGCCTGCGGGAGTTCCAGGCCAGCTACCCCGGCATCCAGGTGGCGCTGACGGAACTCAACTCGCAGGAGCAGATCGACGCGCTGCTGCATGACGGGCTGGATGCCGGCTTCATCCACACCAACCGCGTGCCCGACGAACTGGCCACCGCGCTGGTCCATAGCGAGCCCTTCCTGTGCTGCGTGCCCCATGACCATCCCCTGGCGCGCCAGGCCACCGTGGCGCTGAGCGAGTTGCGCGGCGAGCCCTTCGTGCTGTTCTCCCGCAAGGCCTCGCCCGACTACTACAACCGCATCTTCGAGATGTGCGCGGCGCAGGGCTTTTATCCGCAAATCCGGCATGAGGTGCGGCACTGGCTGTCGGTGGTGTCCCTGGTGTCGCAAGGAACCGGCGTGGCGGTGGTGCCAGCGGCGCTGCAAAGGTCGGCAATGGCGGGGGCGGTGTTTTTGCCACTGGCGCAGGCGACGGTGCCGTCGGAGGTGTATTGCGTCTGGAAGGCGGGAACGGACGAACCCGCGCGCGACCGCTTCCTGGAGAAGATGCGGGATGAGAAATAAGGAGGTGGGGCGGGAAGAGAAAGAGAGCCGGGGCCTTCCGGCTCACCCCAAAATGCGGCACGCGCCTGCAATGGCGAACGCAATCAGGGTAAACGCCAGGCTCACAAAGAAAATGCCACCTGCTTTACCGGCAGGTGGCACGTCAAATACGCGTGGAACGGGGTGTTCAGCGTGCAAGCAGCATACCCGCTGCACTCTCCCTCACCAATAACGCAATTGCGTTATTCGGGACCCTACTCAAGCAGGGGGAGGATTGCCCCGCCGGTCCGGATTCAGAACCCCTCGACCGCCACGCTGACATGGCCCACGTTGGGCGCAGCGGCAAAGTAGTCGCCAACCAGCTTGCGCCATTCGGCGAAGTCCGCGGATTCGCGGAAATCCACCATGTGGTTCTCGACCGTCTCCCACTTGACCTCCAGCGTGAAATGCGAGGGGGTTTCGATCGACCTGAGCAGCCGCATGGCGTGGCAGCCGCGGGCGCGCTTGAAGAGCGGCGCCGCCTTGGCAACGGCTGCCTCGAAGTCCGACTCCGTACCCGGTTTGATCTGGAACTGCGCTATTTCGAGAATCATGTCTTGTGCTCCGTCTGTGCGTGTCAGGAAGGCCGGGGCCTGGCCCGGTCGTGCGTCGACAAGCATTTTATGACAGGCCGGCACATCGCGCGTCGCCGCGAAATTATTCTTAGATGTCGAACTTTACTTGACAAGGCCACGGCAAATGCTAGGATTGCCATACGTACTTCGATATCTAAGTATTTTTCGCATTCACGCATTCACGCGTTCACGTCAAGACCGCGACACCAACCCACCGGATACCCGGAACCCTGGAGCCAAGCATGTACGACCCATTTGCAACCGACAAGCTGATTGACCTGTGGCTGACCGAAGACATCGGCGCCTGCGACCTGACGGTCCACACCATGATCGAGAAGGGCGAGACGGGTTCGTTCTATATGAATGCGCGTGAGCCGATGCTGATCGCCGGCGTGGATGTGGCCGCCCGCGTGTTCTCCCGCTACGATCCGTCGCTGCATGTGGACGTACGTGTCAACGATGGCGACAAGGTCGCCAAAGGCGCCATCCTGATCGCCGTGAGCGGCTCCGCGCGCAGCGTGCTGACCGCTGAGCGCACGGCGCTGAACATCATGCAAAGGCTGTGCGGGATCGCCAACCATACCGCCCGCTACGTGGAGGCGATTGCCGGCACCAAGGCGCGCCTGATCGACAGCCGCAAGACCACGCCGGGGCTGCGCGTGCTGGAGAAGCACGCGGTAACCTGCGGTGGCGGCCTGAACCACCGGCTGGGACTCGATAACGGCGTGATGATCAAGGACAACCATATCGCCGTGTGCGGCAGCATCGCCGCCGCCGTGGAGCGCGCGCGCCGGCAACTGCCGGTGCTGACCAAGCTGGAAGTGGAATGCGACCGGCTGGACCAGGTGCATGAAGCCCTGAAGGCAGGCGTCGACGTGATCATGCTGGACAACATGTCCGTGGCCGACATGCGCGAAGCCGTTGCCATCGTCAACGGGCGCACCAAGGTGGAGGCGTCCGGCGGCATCAACCTGGAGACCATCCGCCCCATCGCCGAGACTGGCGTTGACTACATCTCCACCAGCAAGATCACCCAGTCCGCGCCGGCCGTGGATATCGGGCTGGACGATGCGGTGTGAAGAGGCGGTGTAAAGATACCGTGTGAGAGCTACCGTGTGAGCGGGAGCCACTCCTTCCCGCCACGTTGACGCGCGCCCGGCTGCTGCCTGGCGCGCTTTTTTCATGCCGCGCTTGCCGCCGGCGCCAGCGCCGGCACTGGCTCAAAGATCCGCCAGCAGCCGCCCCAGTTCGCGCGTCGACGGCATGCGCCGTGCCGTGCCCTGCGCCTGTTCCTCGTCCTTCGCCAGGTTGCGGTTGATGGCAATCAGCACCTTGCGCGCAATCGCGACATCCTCGGCCGAGACCCCCTCCACGCTGATCGCATTGACCTCCTCGGCCAGCGGCACCAGCTTGCGCTTTAGGGCGCGTCCCGTCTTGGTCAGAAACACATGGACATTCTTCTTGTTGCCGGGCAGATGCGTGCGCTCGATATAGCCCAGCGCTTCCAGCGCCTTGACCGCCGCGAACGTGGTCGGCTCCGTGACGCCCGCCAGGTCGCTCAGCTCGCGCTGCGACAAACCATCGTGATCCCAGAGGATCCGCAGGATGGTCCAGTGCCCATAGGAGACCGTGTGTTCGGCCAGGCGCATCTGCAGGGCGCGGATATACGCCCGGGCAGCGTCCTTCACCATATGCGCCAGGCGCTCGTTGGCGATGTCGCCTGGCTGGGCGGGCGCCTGCGTTTCAGTCAATTTTGATGTGGCCATAAGACGGTGTGGGAGTCCTTGTCGGCGCCGGCCATGCCCGCGCCCGATGATGGAAAACATGATAACGCGTTAGCAAAGCAGCCGGATCTTCCGCCACGCCGGGTCTCTCGCCGGATATTCGCCTGCCAATCATTTTTCCGCGTCCCAATGTAGTGCTCACTACATCAGTGCGGGCTTGCGCCACGACGAAGCAGCAACGCACCCGCAGAGGGATTTCCCCGCTAGACATTGCTGGAATCTCCGCCAAAGGCCGCGGATACGGCCCTTTCCGGCTATGGCCTGACTCTTGCATATTCTTAGATGTCGAACTTATCTTGACAAGGTTTCATCAGGTGCTAGCATTGCCTTTGTACTTCGATATCTAAGCATATTGCCTGAGGACGTACGCGGCACAGTCGACGCACAGTCGACGAAATGGGACCAAGAGAAAGCATAGGATGACCATGAAAACCCCCGAGACCTGGAACGACACATGCACAAGCAGCCTGGAAGCCTCCCGCTATCTGAACCGCGTCGGGCCATCGGCTTTGGCGACGGCCTCCACCGCGCGCGATAAGCCCATGCCAGCTGCCGGCACCTTCTTCCTCGTGGTTGGCCCCAGCGGCGCGGGCAAGGACTCGCTGATGGACGGCGCCAGGGCCGCGCTGCTGGCCGATCCCCGCTATGTGTTTGCCAGGCGCGTCATCACCCGGCCAACGGGCTCGCCGGGCGAGGACCACGAGGGCGTGACGGAGGCCGAATTCTCGGCGCGCGAGGCGGCCAACGCCTTCCTGATCACGTGGGCTGCGCATGGCTTGCGCTATGGCTTGCCGGCCAGCTTGCTCGGTGAGCTGGAGCGTGGCCGGCATGTCATCGCCAACGGCTCGCGCGGCATTGCGGCAGCGCTGGCTGGCCAGTTGCACAACTTCGTCGTCATCCATGTCACGGCGCCGCTGCAGGTGCTGGCGCAGCGCATTGCCGCGCGCGGACGCGAATCCGGTGACGCGGTGCTGCGCAGGCTCGAGCGCATGCCCGATCCGATCCCGGCCGGCGTGGCGAGCGTCTGCGTATCGAACGACGCTGCCATGGCGGTGGGCATTGCGCGCTTTCTCGAAGCGCTGCGCACGGCGTCGACGCCGCTCAAGGCCAGACGCATGCCGATCGCCGCCGGCGACGCGCACATTGCCTATGTGTCGCCCGCCAATGCCGCGGGCCAGGCCCGCATGGCCGTGCGCTCCGGAACGGCCGAGATCCCCGCGGCCTTGCATGTGGTCGAGAGCCCGGACTGGCTGCAGGAAGAAGAAATCGGCCTGTCCGATGCCCTCTTCGAGCGCCTGGGCGTTGCCCCCGGCGGCACCGTGCGCCTGCGCCGGATTCCCGGCCCCGTCAGCCGCGATGTGCTGCGCAAGAAGCTGCGCGGCGATGCCTTGAGCGAGGCCGAGTACGAAGCCGTGCTATGCGATGCGGTGGAGAGCCGCTATACGGAGATCGAGCTGACCGCGTTCCTGGTGGCTGCCTCGCAGCACCTCACCGATGCGGAAGTGGTCAGCGTCGCGCGTGCCCGCACGCGCTTTGCCCCCAGGATCGGCTGGGACGAACCCATCGTGGTGGACAAGCACTCCATGGGTGGCGTGCCGGGCAGCCGTATCACGCTGATCGTCGTGCCGATCGTCGCGGCGTTCGGGCTCGCGATGCCCAAGACCTCGTCGCGGGCGATCACTTCCGCGGCCGGCACCGCCGAGGCCATGGAGACGGTGGCGCGAGTGGACCTGGACATCGACGACGTGCGCCGTTGCGTGGAGCAAGCGCGGGCCTGCATTGCCTGGAACGGCCGCCTTAATCACTCGGCGATCGACGATGTGATGAATGCCATCACGCGCCCGCTCGGCCTGGACGCCAACCGGTGGTCGGTGGCATCCATCCTGTCCAAGAAATACACCGCGGGTTCGACCCACGTCATCGTCGACCTGCCCTTCGGCCCGCAGGCGAAGCTCAAGTCGCAAGCCGAAGCACAGGCCCTGGGCGTCTTGTTCGAAGCGGTGGGCGCCGGGCTGGGCATGCAGGTGCGCGCGTTCGCGACGGACGGCAGCAAACCCATCGGGCGCGGCGTAGGCCCGGCACTGGAAGTGCGGGATGTGCTGCAGGTACTCAATGGCAGCCCCGACGCGCCCGCGGACCTGCGCGAGAAGGCCTTGTTCTTTGCCGGACAGATTCTGGCGTTCGACCCGGCCGTGGGCTCTCCCGCCGAGGGGCGGCGGATTGCCGGCGAATTGCTTGCCTCCGGGGCCGCAAGCGCCGCATTCGACCGGATCGTGGCCGCGCAGGGCGCAAGGGCAGCGCCGGATGCACCGGGCAACCATGTCCACACCGTACCGGCCAGCACAGCGGGCGTCGTCGCGGACATCGACGGCTTTGCCATCGCCGGCATTGCGCGCGGCGCCGGTGCGCCGCGCTGGCCTGGCGCTGGAGTGGACTTGCTGTGCACGGTGGGGGATCGGCTCGTTGCGGGGCAACCGCTGTTCAGGATCCACGCCGAGACCGCCAGCGATCTGGAGGCGGGCGTACGGGCCCACGCTTCGGCAGAGCTCGCCGGGCCACCGGTTCGTATCCAGCCGGACTAGCAGCGCGTCCGGGCGCGCCGCCTGCACTGGCGCACTGATCTATCATTTCCTTCAACCGATGAGGCAACAAATGACATCCTTATCCGTGGTACGCAGTCTCGCATCGATCTCCTTGCTGGGGGTCACGCTGTTCGGCCTGCCCGCGCAGGCGAGCGCCAATATCGGCGGCGACTTTCCACAAAAGCCGATCCGGCTGGTGGTGACGTTCCCGGCGGGCGGGGGAACCGACACGCTGGCGCGGGTGATCGGCTCGGAGGTGGGCCGCAGCCTGGGCCAGCCCGTGGTGGTCGACAACCGGCCGGGCGCCAGCGGCAATATCGGCGCCGAGTACGTCGCCAAGAGCCCGTCGGACGGCTACACCTTGCTGGTGGTCAACAGCAGCTTTGCCATCAACCCCGGTGTGTTCCGCAACCTGCAGTTCGATCCAGGCAAGGACTTCAGCGCGGTGATCTCCGTGGCGTCCGTGCCATCCGTCATCGCCGTACCCGTTTCTTCCAAGATCCAGACGTTCAATGACCTGCTCGCAGCTGGGCGCTCGGGCAAGCCGCCGACGTACGCCTCCTGCGGCAACGGCACGCCCCAGCACCTTGCCGGCGAACTGCTCAAGATCTCGGCCAGGATCGACCTGCTGCACGTGCCTTATAAGGGTTGCGCGCCTGCGCTCGCCGACGTGCTGGGCGGCCAGGCCGACGTCAGCATCAACACCCTCAGCAACACGGTGCCTTACCTCAAGGCCAACAAGCTGCGCGCGCTGGCCGTCACGTCAAAAGGCCGGTCGCCGCTGCTGCCCGACGTGGCCTCGGTGAGCGAGCTTGGGGTCAGTGGCTATGACGTCGACCAGTGGTTTGGCATCCTGGCCCCGGCGCACACGCCGCCGGACATCGTGCAGAAGCTCAACGCGGCCATCGCCAAGGCCGTCGCCAAACCCGAGGTCAAGGCCAATCTCGCCCAACTGGGATTTGCCACCGCCAGCAGCACCCCGGCGGAATTCCAGAAAGTGGTGAACACCGATATCGAGCGCTGGAAGAAGCTCGCCGCGCAGATCGGCCTGCGGGTCGACTAAGACCCGCAAGAAGCAAAGAAAAACTAACAGAAGAAGCCGACAGAAGCCTGCTAAAGCTCGCCAAGGCCAACTGAGACCCACGGGGCAACGCGCGCCGCCCGCCCCACCCAATCCCATTGCTGCACCGCTACGCCACGGCCATCACGGATCCCGTGCGACCGCTTGCGCCTTGCGTTTGCACCTGCCGTAAGGAAAAGACATGAAGGAAATGAAGGAAATGAAGGCAATGAAGGCAATCAAGGCAATGAAAGACATCCCCCGCCTGACGCCCGGATACGCGTTCGCCATCGCAGCACTCACCCTGTCCGCCCCCGCCTGGGCGCAGTCCGGCCTGGTGCTCTATGGCGTTGCCGACGTCGGCATCGAGTACCTCACCCACGCCGACGCCAGCGGTAACGCCCTCGCCCGGATGGCTTCGGGCAACCTGTCCGGCTCGCGCTGGGGCCTGCGCGGCACGGAAGACCTCGGCGGCGGCACCAGCGCGCTGTTCGTGCTCGAGAGCGGCTTCGATATCGATGCGGGCACGCTGGGCCAGGCCGGCCGGCTGTTTGGGCGGCAGGCCTACGCCGGGTTGAACACGCCTTATGGGCGGATCACCGCGGGCCACCAGAACAACCTGCTCTACGACATCCTGATCAACTACGACGCCATGGCCATCGCGCCGCGCTACTCCGCGTTCCTGATGGATAGCTCACTCGCGGGACGCTATGACAACGCCGCCAAGTACGTAGTGAAGTTCGGCGGGCTGACGGCCAGCGCGATGTACGCGTTCGCGCGCGGGACCTCCGTAACCACCGGCACCACCAGCACCATCACGGGCGAGACCGCCGGCAACGCACGGAACGACCGCGCCTGGAGCACCGCTCTGGAATACGCCACGGGCAACGCCGGGGCCACGATCATCTACGACCAGCAGCAGGGCACCACCGGCCTGTCCGGCCAAAACCCGGCGCAGCGCGACCGGCGCATCGCCGTAGCCGGCAGCTATGCATTCGCTCGCGCCAAGGTGTTCGCGGGCTATCGCTGGCTGAGCGGCGACATTGGCAGCACCCCTACCGTGGCGGCGCGCCGGAACGACCTGTTCTGGCTCGGCGCGAGCTATGCGTTTACGCCAGCGCTGACGTTGAGTGCGTCAGCCTACGTGATGAACGACAAGCGCAGCGCGCAAGATCCCTGGAGCCTGGTCGGCACGCTGGACTACGCGCTGTCCAAGCGCACCGATGGCTACCTGACGCTCGGATACGTCAAGAACAAGGACGGTTCGCGCGTCGGCCTGAACGGCATCCAGGCCAGCATCGGCCCCGGCCTGAACCAGCTTGGCGCGGTGGCGGGCATCCGCCACAAGTTCTAGCCCGGGCTAGGCTGCGGCACGGTGAGCAAGGCGCGGCACCCGCACAGGGTGCCCATATCGCCGGGCACGCCGGGCTCACCGGGCACAACCGAACGTTGGCTGACGTGCGCTTCGCGCGATGGCGGACCGCCGGCATTGTCGTGCGCCATGCATGCAAGCGCGCACTAATAGCACAACGGCGCGAAATCGAAACGCCCGCAGGCAAATCAGCTACAATAGGAACGATTTTCATTTACCAACCCTGGTGTGAGTTTGCCGACCGCGTGCCGTGCCTCGCGCCAACGGACTGGAAGCCACATGCGGTTGTCTGAACTTCCGCGGCGCACCGCCGCTGTCATCGTCTCGATCGATGACAATTCTCCTAACGATCCGGTAGCACGCCGCCTGCGCGAACTCGGCTTTGTGCCGGGTGAAGCCGTACAGGTCATCGCGCTGGGACCGTTCGGCATGGATCCCCTTGTCGCCCAGGTGGGCTTTACCCGGTTTGCCTTGCGCCGCGCCGAAGCGGCTCGCATTACCGTGGAAGCGCTAAGCGCCACCGTCTCCAGCATCACGCCGGCAGCGCAGCCCGACGCGCCCGCCGCCAAACGTTCCGCTGCCTGACCGGGCACCTGCCAAGAATATGTCTGTCGCCACCCCGACTTCCGCTTCCCAGCGTCCCGCATTGCGCGTTGCGCTGGTGGGCAATCCCAATTGCGGCAAGACCGCGCTGTTCAATCGCCTGACCGGCAGCCGCCAGAAGGTGGCCAACTACGCCGGCGTCACCGTCGAGCGCAAGGAAGGCCATTTTGTCTCGCCGGCCGGCCGGCAAGTGCGTGTGCTGGACCTGCCGGGTGCCTATAGCCTGCACGCAGCCAGCCTGGATGAAGCCATCACGCGCGACGTCTGCCTGGGCAAGCGCCCGGGCGAGCCGCGCCCGGACCTGCTGGTGTCGGTGGTGGATGCCACCAATTTGCGCCTGCACCTGCGCTTCGTGCTGGAACTGCGCCGCCTCGGCCTGCCGATGGTGCTGGTGCTCAACATGAGCGATGCCGCGGCCAAGCGCGGCATCCACATCGACCACGACAAGCTGGCCGCCGCGCTCGGCGTGCCGGTGGTCCGGACGATTGCCGTCAAGCGCGATGGCGCCGCCAGCCTGCTGGCCGCACTGGACGCGGCCTTGCCTGAAGTGCCGGCTGCAGCCCCCGAGCCGGCATCCGACCTGGACGTGCACCAGGAGGTCAAGCGCCTGCTGGATGCCGCCGTGACCATGCCGGCACGCACCGCGGCCATGGACGACCGCCTTGACCGCATCCTGCTGCATCCGGTGTTCGGCCTGATGATCCTGGCCGTGCTGCTGTTCCTGATGTTCCAGGCGGTGTTCTCCTGGGCCGCCCCGCTGATGGACGGCATCGAGGGCGGCGTGCACTGGTTCGGCGAGATCGTCGGCAGCCATCTGCCCGAGGGCATGCTGCGCAGCCTGCTGGTGGATGGCCTGATCGCCGGCCTGGGCGCCGTCGTCGTGTTCCTGCCGCAGATCCTGATCCTGTTCCTGTTCATCCTGACGCTGGAGGAGTCCGGCTACCTGCCGCGCGCCGCCTTCCTGCTCGACCGCCTGATGATGGGGGCCGGCTTGTCCGGCCGCTCCTTTATCCCGCTGCTCTCCAGCTTTGCCTGCGCGATTCCCGGCATCATGGCCACGCGTACCATCCAGGACCCGCGCGACCGCCTCGCGACCATCCTGGTGGCCCCGCTGATGACGTGCTCCGCGCGCCTGCCCGTGTACGCCCTGCTGATCGGCGCCTTCATCCCGGCGCGCACGGTGATGGGGATGTTCAACCTGCAGGGCCTGGTGCTGTTCGTCCTCTATGTGGCGGGCATCGTGAGCGCGCTGGTGGTGGCGTACGTGCTGAAGTATTTCCGCCGCGACCGCACCGACCACCCGCTGATGATGGAGCTGCCCTCGTACCGCATCCCCAATGCGCGCGACGTGGCGATCGGCCTGTGGGAGCGTGCCCGCATCTTCCTGTCCCGCGTGGGCAAGGTGATCCTGACGCTGACGGTGCTGCTGTGGTTCCTGGCCACGTTCCCGTCGCCGCCGGACGGCGCCACCGCCCCGGCCATCGACTACAGCTTCGCCGGCATGATCGGCCGGGCGCTGGAGCATGTTTTTGCCCCGATCGGCTTCAATTGGCAGATCTGCATCGCGCTGGTGCCGGGCCTGGCCGCGCGCGAAGTCGCCGTGGGCGCGCTGGCCACCGTCTATGCGCTGTCCGGCAGCGAGGACGCGATGGCCAGCCAGCTGGTGCCGATGATCGCCGCGCAATGGTCGCTCGCCACGGCGCTCTCGCTGCTGGCCTGGTACGTGTTCGCGCCGCAATGCATCTCCACGATGGCGGTGATCCGGCGCGAAACCGGCTCCTGGAAGGTGATGGCCGCCTCGACGGCCTACCTGGCAAGCCTGGGCTACCTGGCTGCCTTTGCCACGTACCGCATCACCCTGATGCTGAGCTAAAGCGAGGACATTGCCGCCATGAGCCTTTACCACGCCTTTGAAACCCTGCTGGTGCCGCTGATCGTGCTGGCCTGCACGCTCTCCGTGCTGGCGCGCTATGCACCGCGCACCCGTGAACGGATCAAGAGCGGGCTGGCGGCGCGCCTGGGTGGCACCGCGGCCACCGGCTGGCGCCAGCGTGCGGTGGCCTGGCTGGCACCGCAGGCAGCGGCCGGCTGCGCCAGCGGCTGCGACAGCGGCGGCTGCAATACCTGCAGCTCCAGCACCACCGACAGCGCGCAGCAAGTGCCCGCCCAACAGGCCGGCGAGCAGGTCATCCGCTTCGTGGCCAAGCGCTGATACGCCCCAAAACCCATCGCTGGCCACGTTTTTGATCCACGCAGAAACGGGTACGCTTTGGGTTCGCCGCGCTGGTTCACAGCGTCTTCGGCACCGCCTCCCTCCCTCTTTCCCTCCTCGCCGGCATCTGCGCGGCACGATCTCCATCAACAACGACGCCCGGCAGGAACACATGCCGGGCGCCGCATCAGCTCACCGTTCCCGGAATCGTGATGGAAATCGGCTGCGGTTCAGATCCGCAGGGGACTCGGCGCACTCGTCCCGCTCGTCCTTGACGCCCTTTCGCGTTCTCGACTATTCTTGCCGGATGCCGGCCGCTGAAAAGCGGGCTCGGCATGCATGACAAATACAAGTACCAGTACATGTGCAAGTGATCGAGGCACCTTGCGTAAGCCGCGTCATCCGCACCGCTCACACACACCACGCAATGCACCAAGCCACCTGCTTTCACCGCCGCGCCGCCGATGCCTCCCGCATCGCTGCAGCCGCGCGCGTGCCGGCAGCAGGTCGCGCGCTGGGTACCGCCATTGCTCCCGTTGCACCGGCCCTGTCGGCGCCGCGTCTTTCCTCCTCGCTACTGCTAGACCTACTGATCGGTTGCCGGGCCTAGGGCCTAGTGGCAGTTCGGCAGCCTCGCGCCACCCTTTTTCCGCATTAGCTTTCCGACGCCTTCGCAGTTGAGCGCTTCGGCGCCCTGGCGATCTTGCGTCCTGCTTTTTGCATTCTGCTTTTTGCTTCTTGTGTCTTGCATCTTCCCGCGAGGAAGGAGAACCGTCATGATGTTGCGCAACCCCGCCACCAAATACCGCCCTGCCACCACCGTAGATATCGCCGACCGAACCTGGCCCGCCAAGCGCATCACGCGCGCGCCGGTCTGGATGAGCACGGATCTGCGCGATGGCAACCAGGCCCTGATCGAGCCGATGAACCCGCAGCGCAAGCTCCGCTTCTTCGAGCAGCTGGTCAAGATCGGGCTGAAGCAGATCGAGGTGGCGTTTCCCTCTGCCTCGCAGACCGATTTCGATTTCGTGCGGATGCTGATCGAGGAAGACCGCATCCCGGACGACGTGACCATCGTGGTGCTGACCCAGGCGCGCGAAGACCTGATACAGCGCACCATCGAATCCGTGCGCGGCGCCGCGCGCGCCGTGGTGCATCTCTACAACCCCATCGCCCCTGCGTTTCGCCGCATCGTGTTTGGTGCAAGCCGCGAGGAGGTCAAGGAGATCGCGCTGGCGGGCACCCGCCTGATCAAGGCGCTGACCGACGGCATGCCCGAGACGGCATGGAGCTACGAATACTCGCCCGAGACCTTCAGCATGACCGAGCTGGATTTCTCGCTCGAGGTTTGCGATGCGGTATCCGCGATCTGGCAGCCTAGCGCCACGCGCCCGCTCATTCTCAACCTGCCGACCACGGTGGAATGCAGCACGCCCAATATCTTCGCCGACCAGATCGAATGGATGCACCGGCATCTTGCACGGCGCGCGGACATCGTACTGTCGGTGCACCCGCATAATGACCGTGGCACCGCGGTGGCAGCCGCCGAACTTGCCGTGATGGCCGGCGCCGATCGCGTGGAAGGCTGCTTGTTTGGCAATGGCGAGCGCACCGGCAATGTCGACCTGGTGACGCTGGCGCTGAATCTCTACACGCAGGGCGTGGACCCCGGGCTCGATTTTTCCGACATCGATGAAGTGCGCCAGTGCGTGGAGGATTGCAACCAGCTCCCCGTGCATCCGCGCCACCCGTATGTGGGCGACCTCGTCTTCACGGCCTTCTCCGGCTCGCACCAGGATGCGATTCGCAAGGGCTTCGCGCAGCAGAAGGCGGATGCGATCTGGGAGGTGCCTTACCTGCCGATCGATCCGGCCGACCTTGGCCGCAGCTACGATGCGGTGATCCGCGTGAACAGCCAGTCCGGCAAGGGCGGCATGGCTTACCTGCTCGAACAGGTGCACGGCATCTATATGCCGCGCCGCCTGCAGATCGAGTTCAGCCGCGCGGTGCAGTCGATGACCGACGAGAGCGGGCTCGAAGCCAGCGCCGATGACTTGTATGGCTTGTTCAAGCGCGAGTATCTCGAAGATGAGGCGCCGCTGCGCTATGTGGGCCACCAGATGGTGTCCGGCAGCGACGGCCAGGTTGAGATCGAAGTGGCGCTGCTGCGCGATGGCGAAGCGCTCAGCGCGCGCGGCCGGGGCAACGGCCCGATCGATGCGTTTGTCAGCGGCCTCAAGGGTGCGCTGGACATGCCGGTGCGCGTGATGGATTACCACGAGCACGCGCTGTCAAGCGGCGCCAATGCTGCCGCGGCCTGCTATGTGGAAGTGCGGGTAGGAGACTCCGCCACGGGCTTCGGCGCCAGCATCGACGCCAGTATCGTCACGGCATCGCTCAAGGCCGTGGTGTCGGGCGTGAACCGCCACCTGCGTGCAGCCGGCCAGCCGCGGCGCGAGCAAGCCCTGGCCGATTGATGCCGCCCGCGTCCGGACCCAAGGCCTCGGCGCAGAAAAACCGGTGTGCCCCGCCCCCACGGGGCACACCCGGAAAGACGCCCTTGCGGGACGCCCACGACATGCTCGTTGCTTGACTGTGTGCACAGCGTAAAGCGGGCGCAAACTTGCTGCCACGAATATTTGCGCATGTCCTTAGAAGCCCGGCCCGGGATTGGAAATGCGAAAGCGCGCTGCGCGGCTCGCGCGCAAGCACCCCGGCGCGAGCGGGGACTGTCGCAACGCGGCGACGCATGCGCGTGTGCGCGCCACCGATGCCCATCTTCTTGCTCTCGGTCAAGGCTCGACCGGAAACGCTGCGCCACACTGTGCGTGAAGTTTCCTAAAACACGAGCCAACCATCATGAAGAAGCACCTGCCTACCCGTCTGTGCACCACCGCCATTGCTACCCTTGCCGTGCTCAGCGCCGTTGCCGCAACGCCCGCTGCTGCTGCCGATGAAGCGCAGGGCAACTGGATGGTGCGCCTGCGCGGCACCTATCTCGACATGGCCGGCAAGTCCGACCCGATCGGCGGCGTTGGCGCCTCGGACCGCATCACGGTCAACAACAAGTGGATTCCGGAACTCGATGTCACCTACTTCTTCACGCCGCACATCGCCGCCGAGCTGGTGCTGACCGTGCCGCAGAAGCAGAACGTCTACCTGGATGGCAACAAGATCGGCTCCTTCACCCATCTGCCGCCGACGCTGCTGGTGCAGTATCACTTCATTCCCAACGGCACCTTCCGCCCGTATATCGGCGCCGGCCTGAACTTCACGCGCATCTGGGGCGCCGACATTGCCAACAATTCGCTGTCGCTCGATAGCTGGAGCGTGGCGCCGGCCCTGCAGATCGGCATGGACTACAAGCTCACCAAGAACTGGTTCCTCAATGCCGACGTCAAGAAGGTGTGGCTGTCGAGCGATGTGAAGGCGGCCGGCGTGAAGGTCTCGAACGTGAGCCTGGACCCGTGGCTGTTCAGCATGGGTGTGGGCTACCGCTTCTGACGAAACGCGGAACGGCACGCCACCGCACAACGAGCGCGCGGCTGATACCGCGTCAGGCTCTGGCTGGGCGCGGGATCTGCCGCAATGCGTTGCGATTCAAGCCATAGAAGCGCGCGACCACGGCCAGCTCCGGGCCAGCATCAAGCAGCGCTTGCGCTGATTGCCGGCTCTGCAGTATCTGCGGGATGTTGGCGAGAAAAACGCTCGCCACGCCCGGGTCGAAATGCGTGCCGGAACCTGCCGAGACAATCGACAACGCATCGTCGTCGCTCATGCCGGGACGATAGCAGCGCGACTCCGTCATGGCATCGAAGGCGTCGGCCAGCGCCACGATACGCGCGGCCAGCGGGATCTCCTTGCCGGCCAGGCCGCGTGGATAGCCCGTGCCATCGAAACGCTCATGGTGATGGTGCGCGACTTGCGCCGCCAGACGCATCAGCGCGTCCGCGCTGCCCGCAAGTATGTTCGCGCCGATCTCGGCATGCCGCTCGATCACCTGCCGCTCTTCAGGGAGCAGCTTGCCAGGTTTGAGCAGAATGGCATCGGGGATGGCGAGCTTGCCCACGTCGTGCGCCGGCGTGACGAGCCGTATGCGCTCGCAGTGCGCCGCATCCAGCCCGAGCAGATCGGCAAGGCAGGCGGCGATCGTCGCGGTGCGAACGAGATGGCCCGATGCATGCGGGTAACGCAAGCAGCCAGCGAGCGTCAGGCTGGCCAGCGTCATAACCGCATGGGGATTCGTAGTCATGGTGCTGAAGCTGGGCGAAGCGCGAGATTCTATGCCTGCCAAGGCATATCGCCAATAGCCGATGGCGAACCGCCTTCGTGGCCGCGCATTTCGCCTGCCTAGCGGAACGCCGGCTCGTCAAAACTACGCAGCTTTCGCGAGTGCAGTTGCTCGGCACCGCCCTCGCGCAAGATGCGAATCGCCTCCAGCCCGATCGACATATGCTGGCTCACCCGCTGCCGATAAAACGCGTTGGCCATGCCGCGCAGCTTGAGTTCGCCATGCAGCGGCTTGTCGGACACGCATAGCAAGGTGCCATACGGCACCCGCAGGCGGAAGCCGTTGGCCGCGACCGTGGCGCTTTCCATGTCGATGGCAATCGCGCGCGACTGGTTGAAGCGGGCGTACAACGCCTTGGACTTGAGCTCCCAGTTGCGGTCGTCGGTGGAGACAACGGTGCCGGTGCGCATGCGGGTCTTCATCTCGTTGCCGGACAAACCCGTCACGCGCACCACGGCCTCTTGCAGCGCGACCTGGATCTCGGCGATAGGCGGCACCGGCACCCAGGGGGGCAGGTCGTGATCGAGCACGTGGTCGTCGCGCACATACGCGTGCGCCAGGACGTAGTCGCCGAGTTGTTGCGAGCGGCGCAGGCCGCCGCAGTGGCCAACCATCAGCCAGCAGTGCGGGCGCAGCACGGCAAGGTGGTCGGTCATGGTCTTGGCGTTGGACGGGCCCACGCCGATATTGACCAGCGTGACACCGAGATTGTCCTCGCGCACCAGGTGGTAGGCGGGCATCTGCGGCAACGCGCGCGGGCGCAGCGCGTCGTCGGGTTCGGCCTCGCCGCGCTCTTGCATCACATCGCCGGGTTCGACGAAGCGCACGTAGCCGTCCGCGCCTTGCGCGTCTTCGGCGGCCATCAGCGAGCGGCCGAGCGCAATGAATTCGTCGACGTAGCGCTGATAGTTGGTAAACAGCACAAAGCGCTGGAAATGCTGGGGCGCGGTGCCGGTGTAGTGATAGAGGCGCTGCAGCGCCAGGTCCACGCGCTCGCCGGGAAACATCGAGAGCGGCCAGGCTTCGCCGGGCACCGGCTCATAGGTGCCGTTGGCGATGGCGTCGTCGATGCGGCTCAGCTCGGGCAGCACGAACGAGGCTTCGAGCTCGCGCGCCTGGGTGTAGCTGATGTCCGTGGTGGAGGCTTCGATGACGAACGGCAACGGGATCGGGCGGCGGCTGACGCCGACCACCACGGGCACGCGGTGGTAGCGTATCAGGCGCTCGATCTGGTCGCGGTAGTAATCGGCCAGCAGTTCGGGGCGGGTGACCGTGGTGCCGTAGACCCCGGGGTAGGCAACCGTGCCCCAGGATGGCCGGCTGTCGGTGACCATGGTTTCGAGATTGACCGAGATGCCCAGGTAGGGGTAGCAGGCATGTGCCGCGGACGGCAGCGGCTGGCCCTGGGCGAAGGCATCGAAGCGCGCGCGGATCGCGCCGACCGAGGCATCGTAGATTTCACGGATGCGAGCCAGCGCCGCGTCGGCGTCGGAGAACTCGGCCAGCTGATCGGCCGGATGGGCGGAAGAGAAGATCGAGGCATTCATGGGAAACATGATACCCCGCTACAGAGCGGAAGCAACATGGCCTGCCGCAAATTGACGGGCCTTCGCGCGCTCGCTACACTGCCTGCAGTCTTTTTTGCGGCCCCGCGCCGCACTCGCCTCGTGACGCCCCCCATTAGAAGGGCAGCGCCGAGTTGCCGTATCTGCTTGCATTGGGAGCCCCGATGGAAATCCGCAATCTGCTGCCAGAAGAGATCGAGGCGGCCAGACAACTCCTTGCGGCCAACGGATGGGCGCAGCGCGTTGCCAACACGGAACGCTTCGCCCGGCTGATCGCCAACTCGCAACGGGTGGTGGTGGCGGTCGATAACGGAGAGATCGTGGGTTTCGCGCGGGCGCTGTGCGACGACATCTCCAACGGTTACCTGTCGATGATCGCGGTGACGCCGAGCCATCGCCGCCGCGGCATCGGCCGGGCGCTGGTGCGCCACATCGTCGGCAACGATCCCGATATCACCTGGGTGCTGCGCGCCGGACGCTCGTCCGAGGCGGCCTTCTTCGGGCAGCTCGGCTTTGTGCCCTCGCTGGTGGCCATGGAGCGCCGGCGCATCTGAGCCGGGCCCGGCGGGCTGGCCCGCCGCTCAAACCTTCATCGTGCACAACAACACATGGCCTCATCCACCGGTTGGTTTCATTGGGCGTTGCTGTCGGCCGTCTTTGCCGCGCTGACGGCGATCTTCGCCAAGATCGGGCTGGAAGGCGTCAACTCGGACCTTGCCACGCTGGTGCGCACGGCGGTGATCATCGTGGTGCTGAGTTTTTTCGTGGTGCTCACGGGCAAGTGGAGCAACCCGCTTGCGCTGTCGCCGCGGACCTGGATCTTCCTCGTGCTCTCCGGCCTTGCCACGGGCGCCTCCTGGGTGTGTTACTTCCGGGCGCTGAAGATTGGCGATGCTTCGAAGGTGGCGCCGGTGGACAAGCTGAGCCTGCTGCTGGTGGCGGTGTTCGCCGTGATCTTTCTCGGCGAACGCCCCAACTTGCGCGAGTGGGCCGGCATCGCGCTGGTTGGCGCCGGCGTGCTGGTGCTGGGGTTCAAGCGCTAAGAGGCAACCGCGGCACATGGGGTTGCATCCGCATCACCGGTCCGTGCGCAGCGGCCCGTATTCCACCGGCACCCAGGCGTAGCCCTTGCTCTCCACGCGCACATGGCCGATCCCCGGGAACGGCAGGTGGGCGCCCGCCACCCACAGCTTGCCGCGCGCGGCATCGGCGAAAATCTTCTTGCGCGTGCGCACCGCCTGCGTGCTGTCCACGTCGAACTCCAGCGCCACTTCCGGGCGGCGGAACTGCACCGCGTGGCTGTGCACGATATCGCCCCACACCAGCAGGCTTTGATCGCCTGACTTGAACAGGTAGCCACTGTGGCCCGGGGTGTGCCCGGGCGCCGGCACCGCGCTCACGCCCGCCACCAGCTTGTCGCCGGCGCCGAAGGTGCGCAGCCGGCCGGCGGCCTGGTAGGGGGCGACGGCGGCGCGCGCCATGGCGAACGAGGACTGCGCGTCCTGTCGCGCGCGCGCGGCGGTGGCTTCGTCCAGCCAGTAGCCCGCCTCGGCCTTGTCGGCATACACGGTGGCATTGGTGAAAACGGCCTTGCCCTCGGCCGTGAGGCCGCACGCATGATCGCCGTGCATATGGGTCAGCAGCACCGTATCGACCTGGGCGGGGTTGTAGCCCGCCGCGCGCAGGTTCTCGACGACGCGGCCCAGCGTGGGGCCGAAGCAAGCCGCCGTGCCGGTGTCGACCAGGATCAGGTTGGCGCCGGTGTTGACCAGGTAAGCGTTGACGGCGGTCTGCATGCCGGGCGTGGAGGCCACGAACATGCGCGCGAGCAGGCCCTGCACCTCGCCCGGGCTGGTGAACCTGAGCACCTTGGTGTCCAGGTCGACGTAGCCGTCGTAGAGCGCGGTGACCTCGAACTGGCCCAGCATCATGCGGTAGTAGCCGGGCACCTGCGTCCTCTGCTGGGCCGGCGGGGCCGCTGGCGGCTGAACCTGCGCCAGCGCGGGCAGGCCGGCAAGGGCAAGGGCGCAGACCATCGAAAGCGAAGTCAGGCGGTCAGCAAGGCGGGGCAGCGTCATGGGTCGGTCCTTTAGGAGAGCAAACCAGGCAAGGCCACGTGCCGCCGCCTGGTCAACGGCTGTTTTGCGCGGCGCGGGAACGCAGATACGCCAGCGCCGGTGCCAACTGTGCCAGTGCCGGCGCCTGCGCGCAAACATGCGCGGCAGTGCTCCAGGGATAGGGCAGGCGGGCCAGCCAGCCGTCGAGCACCTGTTGCGCGGCGTCGGCGGGCAGCACTTCCATGGCCTCGATCACGATGGTGAGTGCCTCAACGCGCCGGGCGCCATCTTGTGCCGAGAATTCCCATGCGTAGCTGCCGCAGCCCACGCGCACGCCACCGCTGGCCTTGTCGGTCATGCCTACCAGCCAGTCGCAGCCATAGCGTTGCGCGTCGGCTGCGGGCGGGGCCTCTGCCAGGCAGAACGTGTAGACGTTGTCGTAGCTCTGGCCAAAGCGCCGCACCAGCACGTCGCTGATCGTGGCCAGGCCTTCGCTGCGTGCCGGGAACGCGATGGCCTCGGACTTGACCGTCATCTCCAGCGTGGCATCGGCAGCGAAGGCGTGTGCCATCAGATGGGGGCGGTTCTCATCCTTGGCGCGGATATAGGTGCGGATCAGAGCCTGGGGATCGAGGGAGCCGGGATACGTCGATGCGGGTGCGTTCATGCGTGCCTTGCGTGGGCCTGCGGCTGGCCAGAGGCTGCCGCACGGCCATTGTTGAGTGGTTGGCGGCATGGTAGCCCGTCTCCCGCGCCAGCGGTGGCGCGGCCCTCCCGCCAGCAAGGTTGCTTCGGAATGCGCCGGTTCCCGCGATCGCGCCGGCCTGGTTGTCTTTGCTTCAAGACCTTTCGTCACGAGCACGTCATCAAGCCGACATAGATTGTGGCCCTGCCGCCGCCCGCCCCCAACAGGCGGGCGGCAAACGAAAACACACGAGAACAAACGAGAACAACGAACGGGTGAAGGATCGATGATCAAGCGAAAGCAGTGGGCTGCAGTGGCCTGTACCCTGGCAACGGCAGCACTGGCCGCCTGCGGCGGCGACGGCGACCAGACGCAGGCGGCGCAAGCGGGCAGCGGCGGCAGCACCGGAGGCAATGGCAGCAATGGCGGCGCGGTGACGCAGCCGGCCGCGCTCACGCCGCTGGCGGGCGGCTCGCTTTATGTCGGCGCGGTGAGCTTCGGAGATACCGTGTCCGTAGCGCTCGACCAGCCGGCCGCCGGCCAGGTCACGCTGCGCTTTCTCGATTCGCGCTTTGGCCTGGGCGGCACGCTGGTGGGCAGCTACACGCGTAGCGGCGACACCTACAAGGTCACCAAGCTGGCGGCAGCCAGTGCCGACGTGCCCGCGGCCCTGGCCACCGCCGCGAGCGCC
Organism: Cupriavidus sp. 01L46; assembly: GCF_056399905.1. NCBI lineage: Bacteria > Pseudomonadati > Pseudomonadota > Betaproteobacteria > Burkholderiales > Burkholderiaceae > Cupriavidus > Cupriavidus sp. 01L46. The sequence goes on along the minus strand of NZ_JBFTSF010000001.1, from coordinate 183,893 downwards.
ATCAGCTTTGAGTTCGTGGTCGATGCCGGCGTGCTGTCCGGTGCGCTGGGCCAGGTGCCCAACCTCCTCGCGGGTGGCGGCGCACTGCTCCAGGGCCACGTGAGCGCGGCCAACAAGGGCGCGCAGCTGAGCGATGTCGCGGGCGTCTACAACTATCTGCGCCAGGCCGGCACCACGGCCGCCGTGGGGCAGGTCAAGATCTCCGCGGACGGGACGGTGCGCGCCTGCGCCGGCGCCGCCTATGCCGACAATTGCGCCGGCGGCGAAAGCGGCAAGCTCGCCGTGGACGCCGACCAGCAGCGCTTCCCCGGCGCCTTCGCCGTGACGCTGGGCGGCAGCAAGATCGGCCGCCTCTTTGTGGCACGCCAGGATGGCCAGGCAACGCTGTTCGTCGACGAGGCCGCCAGCAATGCTGACGGCAGCCCGCGCAACGGCAGCTGGGTGCTCAGGAGCGCGCAGGCCATTGCCGCCGGCGCCGCCGACGGCGACTGGCTGTGTGCCGAGCCCGAGCTGGACGACGGCAACGCGGCCACTGGCCGCACCCGCCGCAACATCGTGTCGATCGTGGGCAACCGGCTCGCCGCCGACAATATCGCCACGGACGTCGCGCTGAACTACAACGCGGCCGTCGGGGCCAGTGGCGCCATCGCCACCGGCGCCAACGGGCTGGTGTCCGGGGCCTGGCAGGACACCGCCGCCGCCCAGCCGCAAGCCGCCTCGCTGGCGCTGCTGCCGGTCACCGCCAAGCTGGCCTACCAGCTGCGCGACGTACCCGGCGCCAAGCGCCGCCTCCAGGGCGTTTGCACGCCGCTGGCCGCGCAAACCCCGACCACCACCTACCTGCAAGCCAAGGCCGGCGATATCGTGCAGGTCACGCTGGCCGACCTGCGCCCGACCCAGCCGGCCATCGGCTTCGACCAGATCTACTACAAGCTGGGCCGTTACGCGGCCGACCCGGCCAAGAAGTTCGACGATGCCTGCGAGGCCAACGGCCAGAACAAGGCCAGCGCGACGAGCGCTGCGTCGCGCCTTGACAACCTCGCCTCCTTCACCTGCACCAAGGCGGTCGGCAACAAGCCAGCGGATATGAAGACCATGGTGATCGGCCCGGCGGGCAAGCCGTACCTGACCGATGGCCATCACACCTTCACCAGCGTGTGGGAAGCTGCCGACGGCGGCCCGCAGGCGAAGATGTGGATCAAGGTGCAGGACAACCTGGCCACGCAGGACCGCGCCACGTTCTTCCGCACGCTGCGCGAGCGCAAGCTGATGTGGCTGAAGGACACCGCCAACCGCCCGACCACGCCGGCCGAACTGCCACCGGCGCTCGGCCTGCGCAACGGCCTGGGCAACGACCGCTATCGCTCGCTGGTGTATTTCACGCGCGACATCGCCTACCAGCAACTGGCAGACGCCACGGAGTTCACGGAGTTTTACTGGGGTGACTGGCTGCGCCAGCGCGTCAACCTGGACAACTACCGCCTGGACGACACCACGAGCTACCTGAGCGCCGTGCGCGCAGCGGCCACCGCCATGGCGGCGCTGGCCCCGGCCGATCCGGTGAGCAGCGGCAAGACCGCCGCGGCGCTGGGTGGCCTGACGGTGCTCAACGAGACGGAGCTCACGGCGCTGTCGCAGCCGGTGGGCAGCGCCAAGCCCGGCAAGCTGCCGTATGCGGTGGGCTACAAGGCGACGCTGGCCCCGTAAGCTGGCCCGGCGGCCTCGCCGTGCAGGTGGATCGCACGGCGAGGCCGCCGGCCATGCCTTACTCAGGCTGGATGTTGGCGGCCTTGATGATGCGGCCCCACTTGGCCGATTCCTGCGCCTGGAACTTGGCCAGCTCCGCGGGCGTGCTGGTGAACACGTCGGTGCCGGTGGACTGGTAGAAGTTTGCCGCCGTCTCGCTCCTGGCAGCCTTCACCATCAGGGCGTTGAGCTTGTCCACCACCGGCTGCGGCGTCTTGGCCGGCGCGTAGGCAGCGAACCAGTAGCTCATCTCATAGCCTTTGACGCCGGCCTCGTCGATGGTCGGCACACTGGGCGCCAGCGGCGAGCGCGTCTTGCCCGACACGCCCAGCGCCTTGAGCTTGCCGCTCTTGACCTGGGGCAGGCCGGTGGCGGTATCGGTGATCATCATCTGGATCTGGTTGCCCAGCAGGTCGGTGATGGCCAGCGGGTTGCTCTTGTAGGGCACGTGCAGCAACTGCACATGCGCCATCTGCTGGAACAGCTCTCCGGCAATGCGCGAGGACGAGCTGCCGCTGCCAAAGCTGAGCTTGCCCGGCTCCTTCTTGGCCAGTGCGATGAATTCCCCGACGTTGTTGACCGGCAACTGCGGGTTGACCACCATGATCTGGCCGCCACGGCCCAGCGCGGTCACCGGTACGTAGTCCTTGACCGGATCGTAGGGCAGCTTCTTGAACAGATGCTCGTTGGCCGCATGCGTGGTGTTGGTGCTGATCAGCACGGTATAGCCGTCCGGGCTGGCCTTGGCCACGTCGCTGGCAGCGATAAAACCGTTGGCGCCGGGCTTGTTGTCGACCACCACCGTCACCTTGGCATCGACCGTAATGGCCTGGCCGATCGCGCGGGCGAGCTGGTCCGTGGCGCTGCCGGCGGCGAACGGCACCACAAAGCGAATCGGCTTGTCCGGAAACTCCGCCTGCGCCGGGCCGGCCAGCAGCGCGAGCGCCGCGGCGGCGATGCCGGTGACCACCTTCAGGCGGGAAGCGGGCTTGCTGTATGCGGACATTTTTGGTCTCCTGTTCGAATCTGGAATCGTTCTGGTTTGTCGTTTTGGTTTGTCGCTTTACTTCGGTGTTCTGCTTCGGTGTTCTGCTTCAGCCGGCGCCGGCCAGCCGCGGAGGCAAAGGGATCTCCAGTTGCAGCAGCAGGAAAGACAGTGCCTTGCCGTGCGTATCCAGGTTGAGGGCATCGTTCACGCCACCATCGAGCACGCCGTCGATGACGAAATTCATCGCCTGCAGCGAGGACACCAGGTAGCGCTTGACCGCCGCCGGCTGGCGGTGGCGGAACAGCGCCGCCACCGCGTCCTCGGTGACATGCGCGACAAGGTGGTCGAAATCGCGCGCGTCGTAGGCGATCACGCTGATGTTGGAGCGATCCCCCTTGTCGCCCGTGCGTCCGTGCGCGAGCTGGTAGAGCGCGATGGTGGCAGGGGTAGCGGTTGCGGTAGCGGTTGCAGTAGCGGTTGCGTTCATGGCAGCAGGGAGTGGCTTGCGGTGACGGCGCTGCGCGGCACCAGGCAGGACATGGCGTTCAGCCGCGCGCGCAACGCGGTGCGCACACCGCCGCCGCCGGCGGGGCCGCACGTGTACAGCGCATTGACTTCACGCAGCAGCGCTTCGGCCACGGGCTTGTCCTCGTGCGCCAGCGCGGCGCGCAGGCGTACGTCCTGCGCCTGTGCCTCGCCGGGTTGTGTCTGTTGCAGCAGGCGGCCGCCATCGTCGGCAAAGACGCTCAGCACACCGATCAGGTCGAAGCGGATCGGCACCGCATGGCCGAGCAGATCCATGCGCTTGCGCACGATCTGCGCAGCCAGGCGCGCACGCGCCGCGGCGTTCGGGCCGGCGTACGAGATCTCGCCTTCCGCGATCCAGCCGCCTTCGTAGAACAGGTTGGCCTTAAGCTGTTCGGGCCGCTCGCGGCCACGCACATTGCGCACCGCCACGCGGTCCGGGCCGATCTGCTCGACGGTGGCCGCACTGATGTCGGCGATGACGTCGGGCGTCAGATAGGCGGCGGGGTCGTGCACTTCGTAGAGGAGCTGCTCCTTGACCGTGCGCAGGTCCACGCAGCCGCCCGTATCCGCCGCCTTGCTCACTTCGATATTGCCATCTTCGTCCAAGCGCACGATGGGATAGCCGACGGCGTGCACATCCGGCACGTCCTTCATGCCGGGATCGGCGAAATAGCCGCCGGTGACCTGCGCCCCGCATTCCAGCAAATGCCCGGCCATGGTGGCGCGCGCCAGGCGGTCCCAGTCCTGCCACGACCAGTCAAAATGCGCCATGGCCGGGCCTACCGCCAGCGCGGGATCCGCCACGCGGCCGCACACCACGACCTGCGCGCCGGCGCGCAGCGCATCGGCAATGCCGCGCGCGCCAATGTAGGCGTTGGCGCAAACAAAGCGTGCATCCGGAAAGCCCGCGCCCACAATCTTGCGCAGCACCGCTCGGCCCGCGTCGTGCGAGAGATCGTCGCCCTCCACCACCGCCACCCGTGGCGGTGCCAGGCCCAGCTCCGCCGCCAGCGCGCGCACGCGCTGCGCCGCAGCATGGGGATTGGCCGCGCCAAAATTGCCGACGATGGGAATGCCGTTGGCCAGGCACAGCCCCAGCACCGGCGCGAGCAGGGCGTCGAGCAGGGGCTCGTAGCCGTGGGCGGGATTGTTGCGGCGCGCCAGCTGGGCCAGCGCCAGCGTGCGCTCGGCCAGCGTCTCGAACATCAGCACGGCCGGCCCGCCGGCTGCGATCAGCGTGCGCACCACGGGCAGGGCGGCGTCGGTGCGGTCGCCGGAGAAGCCGGCGCCGGAGCCGATCAGCAAAGGGGCGGTCATAGGATGAAAGCCTGGTGAGAACCGGGTGAACAAAGGCTGGCCGTGCGCGGGGTTGCGGGCCGATGCGGCTATTCTAGACGTACCGCCGTCAACCAAAAAGCGGATAATTTGGATTAATCTATCGACTTTCCAGATTAAATCGAAGCCGCTGGCGCTTGCCAATGAACCTCTCCGTCAAACACCTGCGCGCCTTTGTGGCCCTGGTCACGCACCGCAACTTCACCCGCGCGGCGCAGGCCTGCCACCTGTCGCAATCCGCCTTCAGCGCGCTGATCCAGACGCTGGAGGAGCAAGCCGGCGCGCGGCTGTTCGAGCGCACCACGCGCCACGTGGAACTCAGCGTGGAAGGACGGCGCTTCGAAGACGTGGCGGCGCGGTTGCTGGCCGATTTCGAGACCGCCTTCGCGGAGCTGCGCGACCATGCCGAACGCCGCAAAGGACGCGTCTCGATCGCCGCGCTGCCCTCGCTGGCGGCAGGCGACCTGCCGCCGATCCTGGCCGCCTTCCACCAGCGCTACCCCGGCATCGCCATCGAACTGTTTGACCTGCTGGCGGACGGCTGCATCGACCTGGTAAGGCGCGGCCGCGCGGATTTTGCGCTGGCGCCCGCCCCCGCGCAGGATAGCGACCTGCGCATCGAGCCCCTGGTAACGGACACCTTCCACCTGGTTTGCCCCGCTGGCCATCCCCTTGCCAATCGGCGGCGCGTGACTCCGCAAGCGCTGGCCGGCCTGCCCTTCATCCAGCTATCCCGGACCAGCAGCGTACGCCAGCACCTGGACGCCGCGCTCCATCCGCTCAAGCTCAACGGGGTCATGGAAGTGGAACACCTGGCCACCGTCGCCGCGCTGGTAGCGGCCGGACTTGGCGTGACCGTGGTGCCGGCCTTGGCGCTATTCCAGTTCCAGCAAGAAAGCCTGGCCATCCGGCCCATGCAGCTGCCATCGCTGGTGCGGGAGATTTGCCTGGTGCGCTTGAAGGAGCGGGGAGATTCGACGGCGGCGGCAGCGATGATCGAAGCGCTGCAAGCACATTTCAAGAAGGGCAAGGCGGCCTGAACAGGCGGCGCGCACAGGCCCGCCGAAACCAGCAAGATCGGCAACTCCACCGCAACAACGATGTAGCCGTGATGCCCGCCCCCAGGCGGGAAACACCCGTGCGATCCCGAGGGGGTGTCGCCCCATCCGGCGCGCCTTTTTTGCCTACTTTTTTGGCAAGACAAAAAAGTAGGTCGCCGCCCCGCAGGGGTGGTGAAACTGCAGTGGCTTTTGACTTTGAAGTCAATCAGTTGCAGTTGCAGTTGCACCCAAAACCAAAAATCAAAAATGCGCCAGATACCCCCCATCCACCGCCAAAACATGCCCAGTCACATATGAAGCCGCCCCCGAAGCCAGAAACACCACCGCCCCCGCAATCTCCTCCGGCTGCCCCCACCTCCCAAGCGCGGTCCTCTGCCGCAACCACTCGGCAACGCCAGCATCATCCACCATCGGCTGATTGGGCTCGGTAGCAAAATACCCGGGCGCAACCGCATTCACAGTCACCCCGTCGCGCCCGAGATCCGCTGCCATGGCGCGCGTCAGCGCATCGAGCCCACCCTTGGTAGCGGGATACAGCACATCGTTGGCACGCGCCACCTGCCCCGCAATCGAGCTGACATTGACGATGCGCCCGTAGCGCCCGCGCCGCATCAGCTGCGCCGCGTGGCGGCACAGGGCGTAGGGCGCCACCAGGTTGGTCTCCAGCATCTCGCGCAGGTCCGCCGCATCCAGGTGCGCCATATTGCTGCGGTTGCGCGCACCGGCGTTGTTGACGAGGATATCCAGGCGGCCATGCGTGGCATCGATGTGGGCGAAGGCGGCGTCGACCGCGGCTGCATCGGTGACGTCGAGCACCAGCGGCTCGGCGCGGCCGCCGTCAGCGGCCAGCGCGGCAACGGCGGCATGCACGCGCTCGGCATTGCGCGCGGCGACGATGACGTGTGCGCCGGCTTGCGCCAGCCCGGCGGCAATCGCCTGGCCCAGGCCTTGCGCGCCGCCGGTGACCAGCGCCACGCGGCTTTCGAGGGAAAAAGGTAAGGTAGCCATGCGGCGACTATACCGCAGCGGGCCTAGCGGATCAGCTTGCCGGTGGACGACACGATCGACATTTCGACAAACGACGAACCCGTATGCCGCGTCGGGCTGTAGCTGATCAGGATGCCGCCGAGGTCATAGTCGCGCAGGCTCTCCAGCGCGCCGACCAGCCGCTCGCGCGTCAGGTCCGGCCCGGCACGGCGCAGGCCCTCCACCAGCACCTTGGCCGACATGAAACCTTCCATGCCGGCATTGCTCGGGTCCACGCCTTGTTGCCGCGCCAGGCTGCGGTATTCGCTGGCAATGCTCATCTGGCTAGAGTTGGTGCCTGGCACCACCTGCGTGATGATCAAGCCGCGCGCATCCTCGCCGAGCTCCTTGATAAAGGAATCCGCAGCATTGTTGGACAGCGTGACGAACTGCGCCTGGCTGCCGCCGCGGCGCAGCTCCTTGATCAGGCGCGCCGCCTCGGAGCCGGAGCCGATGACCAGCACCGCTTGCGGATTGGCCTTGTTGATGGCAGCGACACCGGGCTGGATATCGCCCATCGGGCGCGCAAACGAGGCACTGGCCGCCGGCTGCACGCCACGCGCCTGCAGCGCGGTGCTGAAGCCTTCGAACACGTCCTGGCCAAAGCCGTCGTTGGCGTAGAAGATGGCGATGCGGGTCATGCCCGAAGTGGCAAGATGGTTGATTGCGCGGGCCACCTCGTCCTGGTACTTGGCACGTACGTTGAACACGTAGCGGTTGACCGGGCGGTGCAAGGTGATGGCGCCGGTCAGCGGCGCCACCAGCGGCACCTTCTCGGCGTTGACGATGGGCAGGATGCTTTCGTTCTGCGGCGTGCCGCGCACCATGAAGAGCGCGAATACCTTGTCTTCCTGGACCAGCTTGCGCACATTGTCGGGCGTGCGCTTGGCGTCGAAACCGTCGTCGTACGTCACCAGCTCGATGCGCCGTCCCCCCACGCCACCGTTGGCATTGACCGTTTTCAGGTAGACCTGCGCCCCGGCGATCTGCTCTTTGACCGAACCCGCCACCGGCCCGGTCACCCCGGCCGATTGCCCGATCTTGATGGTGGTCCTGGTGACCTCTTGCTCGGCCTGTGCCAGTGGCGCAAGCCCACCCAGCGTGGCGGCCAGCAGGCCGCACGCTATCCATGTTGTCTTCATCTCCGACCCCTCGTTCGTTTGCGAATCTTTTGCTTTTGTCATGCGCGCCACGGATAGGCGCGGCGACAAGCAAATTACCTCAAAGCAAGGCGACTCGGCAAATCGCTGTTGCGAACGCGGCTCAGGAGGGGAAATAGCGGGCGCCGGCCCGCCGGGCAGGCGGCCCTCAGGCCGCCGAGCCTCGGCGTGACAACGGTGCAGTCCTGCCCGTCAGGGCAAGCGCAAGGGAGAACTCAGGGAAAAGCGGGTACGGCCGGATCCAGCCCGGCGAAGCGGGCTTCCGGATGTGCCGATTGCAGCAGCGCTTCGATTTCCTCGACGCGGCCACGCGGCACGTCCACCATCAGCAGGATCTTGCCTTCCTCGATGTCCTTTTCGAAAGCCTTGTGCCGGCTGTTGGGCGCGGAGCAGCCGATCATGCTGGACGCCCAGGCGCCGAACACCGCGCCCAGCACCGCCAGCACGCCGACCAGGCCCCATTGCGGGGTCTCGCTGACAATCGGGAACATCGCCACCAGCGCGCCCGCCACGATGCCAATGCCGCCACCCACCATCAGCCCCATCTCGGCGGCATGGACGATATCGGAAGTCTGGAACAGGTTGGCTTCATGCAAGCCGCTCATATCGGCGCCATCGCGCGCGACAAAGTGGATGTGGCTGTTCTCGATGCGAGCCAGCAGCAGGTCGTCCATGGTGCGGCGAGCACTCACCAGATCGGGCAACAACCAGAAGATACGTTTGCGCATGACTCTCTCCTCGCTTCAGGCCACGTCAGGCCGTTTCGGACTATCCCGGCAGCGGTGTGCATGCGGAGTCGCCTTCACGCAACCATGCCAAGCCAGATGGTGGAGGTGCATCCGTATCCGCCCTGGGGACGGGTTTTTTCATTTGTACGCCAGTCGCGGGGGGAGCGCAAGGCAACATCGCAGCGATGCCGCCCACGCGTCACCTCGCGCCGTTTTCCTCCGGTCCGAGTGCGCCGCTTGCATCAGAATGTGATCGGCAAGCGCACGGTTACCGTCAGGTTTGGCGTATCGGTGGTAAGCCCGGCGCCGACCGATACGTTCAGCGTGTACCGGCTGTTGAAGCGATAGGAATAGCCCACCAGCAAGGTGCCTTGCGTCACCCGCACCGAGCCCGGCACCGTCGAGCCGTTCTGCTTGGTCGGCCAGATGATGCTCTGGTCGTAGCCGATACTGAACGAGGCATGCTCGTTGAGCGAGAGGCCGATACCAAAATTGAAGCCGAAGATATCGCCCGGCGCGATCTTGCCAAGCGACTCCTGTTGCCCGTTCAGTACCGTGCGGCTGACATTGTCCCGCGCGAAATTGTGCAGATAGCTGAAGGTGCCGAAAAACACCGCCGGGTCGGTCGGCAACAACCACGTAATGCCTGGCTGGATCGCCTGGAAGCCGGTACCCGTGGGCAGCCCCAGCGGCAAGCCGGTGCCGGTGGTATTGCCCACGCAGCGCGTCACGCAATCGGTCACCACATCGAAGGGGCTCTTGCCGGTGGCGGACTTGTAGCGCAGCCAGCCGATGAAGTACGGCATTTTCTCGTTGCCGTAATTGATCTGGTAGCGCACTGTGGCTTCCACGTCGCCCAGCCCCCTGCCGCTGGCATTGAAGACGTTATCGACCGCGGTACCGGTGAAGACTTCACGGCTGATCGTCGAGCCGGAACTCTCCACGTAAGGCACCTTGGCCTCGATCTCCAGGCGCTTGGTGAGGCCGTAGCGAAACGCGACGGCTTCGATGTAGGTCGAGGTCTTGACCTCGCGCACATCGATCAGGCCGATCAGGATCGCGGGGATGATGGTGTAGCCAACCAGCGCCACCCGGTTGCTGGACGAATATCCGTACTGGAAGCTTGGCTCGACCACCAGCTTGCCAGGGGGTGTCAGCACGCCGGGCTGGTCGAAGATCGGCGCGATCGCAGGCGGGGCCGTGTTGGCCTCGGGGGGTTTGCCCACCGGCTGCTCGTCGCCGGCGACGGCCATCTGGGTGCTGTCCTGCGCACCGCTCTGGTTGTTGTTAGGGGGACTGTCGCTGGCTTGCGGCAGGTTGTTGGTATTGGGCAAGCCTTGCGTGCCCGCCGAGCCGGCAGCGGCGGCGGCGGCATTGGTGGCGGTATCTCCTGGGGTCACGCCGCCAGTGCCAGGCGCGCGCTGGCCGCCGCGCTTTCTTGCCAGCACGTCGGTGCCCAGCACGCTGCGCAACTCGCGGATGGTGGCCTCCTGCTCCGCCATCGAGCGCTTCATCTGCTCCAGGGTGGCGGCCTGCTCGGTCACCTCCCGCTTTAGCGCTTCCAGCTTTGCCGCGGCTGGTCCTTCATCGGGGGGGGTCTGGCCCTGTGCCATCCCGCCCAGCAACAGCAATGTCGAACACCCGGCCTGCCGGATGCCTCGCAGCGACCCTTTTTTCATTTCGCCTTCCTCCCCCGGACGGCGGACTCCCTCGTACAGGAGTCCGCAACCTGCTTAACCCATACTGCCTCTCTCTTTGCGCAACTTGCTGCCAGTCGTCCGTCTTCAATGCCTGCCGGCTGCACTGAGCAATGCACTGTTCAACGTCGCGTTGGCCACCTGGGCGCGGAATGCCTGCAAGGTGTTAACCCCTGCGTTGATGGTCACCAGGTTCTGGATCGATTGATTGTTCAACGTGTTCTGAATCACCGTCACCGGCGCACCGGCCAGCATGCTCGCCGCGGCGCTATTGCCCGGCCCGTTCTGGATCAGGCTCAGCACACCGTTAGTGGTTACCGTGGCACCGGCCGCCGCGATCGCTGTCGCCGGCAGGCTGGTCACCACGGTGCCCGCGCTGGCGCTGACACTGGTGCCGGTACTGCTACTGCTGCCTCCTGCTGCGCTGCTGCCGTTGGCCCCGCTGGTGCCGGCAGTCACGGGATTGGAAGCCAGCGCGTTGCCCACGGCCGTGGCCGCCGCCGCCCCGGCGCCGGTCGCCACACCGAGTGCCGCGGCCAACCGTGTCGCCTGATCGGCGGTGATGCGGCTCACATCGGGAATAGTAAGACTGGTTGACACCACCAACGCACCGTTGATGAGCACGGAGCGTTCGATACCGAACGAAACCTGTAGCCCGCCGCCAACGTCGAAGCCGCCACGCAGGTCATCCAGGCGCTCCTGCGCCACGGGTTTCCAGCTCGCCATGGTGGTGCGAGCCGCGTGCACCTGCGGTGCCGGTGCTTGCGCGCGCACGGCTGCAGGCGTCGCGATGGCGGGGTCGCCGGACGGCTCGGCGGCCGGACGCGCGGCTGCGGCAAAGCCGCCGCGCAGGTCTTGCAGGTGTTCATCCGCCACCGGCTTCCAGGCAACCGTGTCGGACGGCGCCGCCGGCGGTGGTGCCGGGGCCTGGAGATCCTTGGTATTCAATGGACCGGATGGCCCGGATGCGGCCTCGAGCGCGCCGCTGCTATCTGTCGCGGCATCCGGCGCGGCATTCGGTGCGGCTTCGGCGGGGTGGTCCGCCAGGGGCGCCGCAATGGGTTCTTGCTGGGCCGGCGTCCGGCCGGCCATGCTGCCGAGCGCGGCAGCCAGGTAGGGGTTATCGGTCCGGCTATCGGTCCGGCTATTGGATTGCTCCGGCACGGCCGGCGCTGCGGCAAGGCCAGCGGGCCCGGACTCGCTATGCAAGTCGAGCGCCTCGATCCCGGTGCCTTCGTCGGCCCGCGCTTGCCCGGCGCAGGCCAGGCCAGCGCCAAGCAACACCACCGCGGTGGCCGAACCGGCCCGGCCGCGGCGGCGGCGCTGCGCTGGCTTTGAGGATGTCTGGAACATGGTACGTTCCTTAGAAATCGCTACCGCCATGCGAAGGCATGACGGTGAAGAACAGACTATCCCGGTTGATGCCCATCGAATAAGGGCCGCTTGGCGCTATGCGCCAGTCGGCCGCGAGATTGAACCGCGCCGATTCCTCGCGGTTGTGAATGACGAACAGCAAATGGCTGTCCCAGATCTGCTCGAAGTGCTCGCGCGACAGCGCGCGCGTGCCCAGCGCCGGATCTCCGACCAGCACGCGGTTGCCGTGCACGCCCTTGACCACAACGAAATGGTGGTAGCCGTTTTCGATCACCAGCACGATGGCCGGGATCTGGGTTTCCTCCAGCTTGGAAAGCGGCAGCTCATAGCCGTCGGCCTGGAAGCCGCGCGACTCCAGGAAGCGTTTCATGTCCAGCAGCGAAAAGCCCTCCTGCCGGATCTTGGCTTGGTCGCCGTTGACGTACATGTTCTGGAACACCGTCTGCTCGTTGACCGGATAGCCATACTGGTAGGTGAGCAGTGTCGCCACGGCGGCGGAGCCGCAACTGAAGTCGTATTGCTGGCGAATGGTGGTCTTGTACCGCGCCTCCTTGAGGCTGGTCACGCGTACGTTGTAGTAGTTGCCGCCATCGCCCGTGACGACGGCGTAGTCGGCCCAGGCCACCGGTGCGCTGGCCGAAGCCAGCAGCAGCGTGGCCTGCAAGAGCAGCTTGCGCAGCGTCATGGCTTGAACTGGACGTTAATGATGGTCGCGTTCTGGATCAGCACATTGGAACCCGTGTTCTGGATCACGGTAGGCAAACCCGCGGCACTGGCGAAAGACCCTTCGGCAATGCTGTTGGAGCCACTGATCACACGGTTGGCGCTGTTATCCGCCACCGTGCCGGCCAGACGCATGTCATTGACCACGAGTTCGGAGCCGCCACGGATATCCTGCAGTTTGTCGCTGCCGACAGGCTTGCCGAGACCGGCGAGAACGCCGCGCTCACGTGCGGTCGCGGGAGGTATTTGGTCCGGTGCCGCCGCGCTATGTTCCGTGGCGGTGCCGGTGTTGGCCGCGGGCACTGCGGCAGATGGCCCCGCGGGCTGCGGCTCGGCGCAGGCCTGCAGGCCTGGCCAAACGAGGATTGCTGTCGTCATCGCGATGACAGCGGAGCGGACCGATCGCATTGGTGTCTCCTTCAGCCTTCCGTATGCCGCCCCCATCCTGGCGGCCACGCAAAAGACGAGTGGACTCTTCGTCGAATGGGGCATCCCGGACACGAGCAACGCGCCGGAATGCCCTAAGTTGCCGGAGTCAAGCCGTGCCGGCGGAACGTGCGTGCGGGCCATCCACCCGCTGCGCACGCCACCGCCGCGCACTTGCCTTACTTGCCGACCGCCAGGTTGGCCTGGACGTTGACGCTTTGTTGCACCAGCGAAGCGAAGCCGCTGTTTTGGTTGGCGATCATGATGCCCGCCGCCGACTGACCAACGCTGGTCATGGTGTTGGACATATTGAAGGTGCCAGCATTGACGGAGTTGCTACCGCCGGCACCGCCGGCACCACCCACTGCGCCATTACCGGTACCACCAGTGCCGCCCATGCCCACGCCGCCAGCGCCACCGCCGCCGGATGCCGCACCAACCGCGCCGTTGCCGGCCGTTGCGCTGCCGTTGCTGGCCATGGTCGATGCGCCGCCATTGGTCGCGCTGCCGCCTGCACCGCCGTTACCGCCCACGCTGGCTTGGGCTCCGCCCGCGCCGCCCGTGCCGCTAGCTGCGCCGGCAGTAGAGGTCGCTGCGCCGCCGCTACCCGAGCCGCCTGCGCCGCCCGTGCCGCTGGCTGCGCCGCCGGTCGCCACAGCCGTGCCAGAGCCACTGGAGCCACCGGAGCCACCCGATGCCGTTGAGGCGCCGCCAGCCGCAGTAGCCGTACCGGCACTGCCGTTGCCACCACTTCCATTGTTGCCCCTGGCTCTGCTGTCGCCACCGAGGCCAACGCTTGCCGCAAGCGCGCCACCGCCGTCACTGCCGGCGCTACCGCCCTTGCCGCCGCCGCCCGTCTTCGCCGCGCCAAGCGCGCCGCCGCCGTCGCTGTAGACACCGCCGCCCTTGCCACCCAGGCCAGCACTGCCAGCAAGCGAATCGCCACCAGACGCCCTGGCGTTGCCGCCGTCGCCGCCCCAGCCAACGGCCTTGCCGCCATTGCCGCCGTCGCCTGCACTGGCGCTGCCATTGGAGGCATAGCCCGCAGTGGCGCTGCCATTGGTAGCCGAACCGCCGCTGCCGCCGCTGCCGCCGTTGCCGCTGTTGCCGCCATTGCCACCAGTGCCGCCCTTGCCGGTGCCGCCATAGCCAGCGCCGCCCTTGCCACCGGCGCCGCCATTGGCATTGCCGTTGTTGGTGGCAACGTTGCCGATATTGCCGATCGAGATGCCGCTCACCGAGCCAGACAGCTTGCTGATGGCGATGGCCTTGCTACTGTTGAAGGAGTTGCTGAAGTTGGCGGTGGCCGTGCTGCCGTTGTTGGCGCCAGCGTTGCCATAGCCGTCGTCGAAGGTGACCTTGCCCTTGTTATCGGCGTTGGTCTTGGTAACGGTGGTGTTCTTCGTCGAGGTCTTGGTGTCTACCTTGGTGTGAGTGCTGGAATCCTGCCACGCCGTGGAGTTCTCGTTTGCCGCAGCGCCACTACCGGACTGAGTTGAAGTTGCAGTGGCCGTTTGTGTGTTACTGCCAAATGATTTCGCGCTATTGTTGTTCGTCGGATTGGCCCAGGCCTGACCGCCAGCCCCAAGGGCTAAAGCAATCGCCGACGCAAGTAAGGTCTTTTTCATACAAAGCTCCCAGGAGGATGTCACAGCGGCTCAGCCTCGCACCGGCACTCGGGGAGAATGCCGGCCAGAGGCTCAGGTCCGGCATTCCGCCAAACCAGCCTCTCATTGCGCATAATCAGTGCCAGGGAGTGGCTCAAATCCCGCGATCCCTTGAAGCACAAGGGCTACAAAGCCTTCAAATCAGCCTTTCTCTAGCTTCCTGACGACGGGCGCGGGCGCCGCCGCTGTGAACCGCACACGACATGTCACACGGCTGTGACACGGCCGGACGCACTGCATGGACAGGCTTTCCCCGGGACAGCCGAAAATTCCCTGCTATCAGGCCTTTAGCGGGGTTCCTAAGGAAAACCCTTGGCCGCAAGCGCTGTATCAGGAATGAAACACGCCTCGCTGCCGGTGCGCTGGTCGCCGCTCGCGACGGGTCTCAAGCCTTCGGATGACACCCGGCCGTTGCAGTCAGGCACGGCATGCGTTGCCCTGCCGCGCAGGGGGTTTAATGTATGGTGATTGCGCTGCATGCTGCCCATGCGGTGCGCGCGCGCAACGCCTTCGCAATGTTTAAGCAACTAATAAGCAACATGCAGCAACATGACTAGGCTCTATGTCTGATTTAAAGTACATTAAGGCTAATTCAAACCTGTCGCCCAATCACAAGGGAAACCATGAGTGAAGCCGTCGTTCCCCTGTATCACCAGATTTACGTGGTACTACGCCAACAGATCGTGGAAGGCCGCTTTGGTCAAGGCCCCTTGCCCGGTGAAATCGACCTCGCCAAGCAGTTTCACGCCTCGCGCGTGACCATGCGGCGCGTGTTCGATCGCCTGGTGCAGGAGGGGTTGGTACGCCGTCACCGTGGCCTTGGCACCTTCGTCAACCCGCATCCGATCAAGCCGGTCACGCTCGGCGACCGGCCCGGCAGCCTGCTCGACAATATCATCGACATGGGCCAGAAGACCTCGGTCAAGGTGATCTCGATCGACGATGTGCATGCCACCCCGGAAGTCGCCGAAGCGCTTGGCCTGCAGCCGGGCGACCCGGTGGTCAAGGTGGTGCGCGTGCGTCACTACGGCAGCCGCCCGCTGTCGCACATCACGGCCTATCTGCCGGCCGACCTGGGCCGCGGCCTGAACCGCAAGGATCTCGAGATCACGCCGATGCTGCGCCTGCTCGAGGCCGCGGGCGTGCAGCTTGGGCGCGCCACCCAAACGCTCTCGGCCCGGCTGGCCGACGTGGTGGTAGCGCCGCTGCTGGACGTGCCGGTAGGCGGTGCGCTGCTGGCGGTGCGCCGCGTGGTGCTGGACAAGGCTGGCCGCCCGGTGCAATTCCTGCTCGGCCAATACCGTCCGGACCGCTACGAGTACCGCATGGAGCTGTCTCCCGCCGGCGGCGACAGCGCCAACGTATGGGTGGAGCGCGAAGCACGAACGGGGCTGCGCGAGTAAGAAAAGCAAGCGATACTGCACGCTCACGATCATCCTGGAAGGAAACCGCGATGCCTGCACCCCGCATGGGCCGACCACGCTCCCAAGCGCTCACACACCCCTCGCGCCGCAAGGCAATGCGCGGGCTGCTCGGCGCCGCCAGCCTTGCCTTGCTTGCGCAGGCGCCGTCAGCGCGCGCCCAGGTGGCCGGGCGCAAACCCATCCGCATCCTGGTGGGGGCGCCCGCCGGCGGCACCACGGACACGCTGGCGCGCACCATCGCCCAGGAGATGTCCCGGGAGCTGGACCAGCCTGTGCTGGTGGAAAACCGCCCGGGTGCCGGCGGCAATATCGCCGCCGACCTGGTCGCCAAGAGCGCACCCGACGGCACCACCTTGCTGATGAGTTTCACCAGCCACACCATCAACGCCACGCTGTACAAGAAGCTGCCCTTCGACCCGGTCCAGGATTTCACGCCGATCACGCTGGTGGCGACCGTTCCCAGCGTGCTGGTTGCCTCGCCGAGCCTGCCCGCGAATAACATCCCGGAATTGATCCAGCTGGCCAAGAGCCAGCCGGGTAAGCTGAATTTTGCGATCGGCTCGGTGGGTTCGTCCGTGCACCTGGCCGGCGACATGTTCAAGATGATGACGGGCACCTACATCGTCAACATCCCCTACAAGGGCACCGCGCCGGCCATTACCGACCTGCTCTCGGGCCAGGTCGACCTGATGTTCGCCAGTACCTTCAACGTGCTCCCGCACGTCAGGACCGGGAAACTCAAGGTGCTTGGCGTCACCAGCCCGGCGCCGCTGCCGCAGTTCCCCGGGGTCGCACCGATCGGCGCCACCGTCAAGGGGTTCGAGTCCAGCGCCTGGTTCGGCCTGTTCGGCCCCGCTGGCCTGCCGCCGGACGTCTTGCAGGCGCTCTACCAGGCTGCCCGCAAGGGCCTTGAGGCACCCGCGGTGCGCAAGCGCCTGGAGCTCGACGGCGCGCAACCGGTCGGCAATTCGCCAGAGGCCTTTGCCGCCTTCGTGCGCAATGACATCAAGCGCTGGGCCAAGGTGGTCAAGTATTCGGGAGCCACGCCGGAATGAGACCGCTTGCCGGCCCCGCCCACACGCCGGCCACGTTGGCGCAGAAGCTGGTTGCCCGGGCTGCCGGCCTGGAGACGGTCACGCCGGGCACCATCGTGACGTGCCGGGTGGACCTGGCCATGTCGCACGATTCCAGCGGCCCGCGCCGGGTGGCGCCGCTGCTGCGCGAACTGGGCGCCAAAGTGTGGGACCCGGAGCGCTATGTGGTGGTGACCGATCACTACCTGCCCGCGGCCGATCCCGAGGCAGAGGCCATCGTGCGTTTCACCCGCGACTGGGTCCGCGAGGCGCGCTTGCCCCACTTCATCGACGGCGAAGGCATCTGCCACCTGGTATTGCCCGAACACGGCCACGTGCTGCCGGGACGCTTCATCGTGGGCGGCGACAGCCACAGCCCCACCGGGGGCGCGTTCGGGGCCTATATGTTCGGCATCGGCGCGACCGAGATGGCTGGCGTGCTGGCCACCGGCGAGATCTGGTTGCGCGTGCCGCATACCATCCGCCTGCAATGGGACGGCAGGCTCTCTGCCGGGGTTTGCGCCAAGGACATCATGCTGTTCCTGTGTGGCCGGCTAGGACTGGACGGCGGGCGCTATGAAGCCATCGAATATACCGGCGAGGCCGTGATGGCCCTGCCCATGCAGGAACGCATGACGCTTGCCAACATGAGCGCGGAGCTTGGCGCACAGACCGGCCTGATCGCGCCCGACGCCACCACGCAGGCCTGGCTGGCGCAGGCCGGCGTGCCCGCCGCGACGCTCGACGCCATCACACTCTCGCACTGGCGCACCGAGCCGGGCGCGCCAGTGCTGGCGAACCACCGCTTCGACGCGGCCGCGCTGGCGCCGCAGGTGGCCGCGCCGCATTCGCCGGCCAACACCGGCCCGGTCGACCAGGCCGCCGGCCAGCGCGTGGACATCGCCTACCTGGGGGCCTGCACCGGCGCCAAGCTGGAGGACCTGCGCATGGCTGCCAGCGTGCTGCGCGGCCGGCGCGTGGCGCCGGGGGTCACGCTGCAGGTGGCGCCCGCCTCGCGGCGCGACCAGCGCCAGGCCGAGAGCGAGGGCACGCTGGCCATCCTGCTGGATGCCGGGGCGCAATTGCTGCCCAATGCGTGCAACGCGTGCGCGGGTTATGGCCCTTCCCGCTTTCCTGCCAACAGCCGCGCCATCGCCTCGACCGCGCGCAATTTTGCCGGCCGCATGGGCGAGAGCGGCAGCGCGGTCTGGCTGGCTTCGCCGCTGACCGTGGCGGCGTCCGCCGTCACCGGAAGCATCACCGACCCGCGCGGGTTGCTGCCATGAGCCCAGCCCCCATCCCTCCCCTTCCGGGCGGCCGGATCTGGCGCTTTGGCGACAACGTGGATACCGACCAGATGGCACCCGGCGCCCATATGAAGGGCGGTGTCGAAGAGATTGCACGCCACTGCCTGGCCGGGCTGCGGCCCGAGTTTCCAGCCACGGTGCGCCCCGGCGACCTGCTGGTGGCCGGGCGTAATTTTGGCGTGGGTTCCTCGCGCGAGCAGGCGCCGCAGGCACTGCGCCATCTCGGCCTGGCCGCGGTGATCGCGCCGTCTTTCGCCGGCCTGTTCTACCGCAATGCGATCAATCTGGGCCTGCCGGCGCTGATCTGCCCCGATGTCACACACCTGGTGGATGGCGGCACCGCGCGGCTCGAGCTTGCGCAGGCTTGCCTGATGCTGCCCGATGGCAAGCGCGTGGCGTGCGAGCCGATCCCCGAATTTCTGCGTGCCCTGCTGCAGGCCGGCGGGCTGGTGCCGCATTTGCGGGCCAGGCTGGCGGCGCAGCGCTAAACGCGCCCGCACAGGCAGCCGCACAGGCAGCCGCACAGGCAGCCGCGCAGGCAGCCGCGCAATCTCAAGCCGGGCGCCAGCAGGCGTACTGGCGCAGCAGGGCCATCACTTCCTCATCGGTGGTCTGCCTGAAATCCAGGTAGAACGCGCCCACGGCGCCAAAGCTGGCTGGCACGTTCAGGCAGATCACCTCGTCCGCCGATGCGCGCAGGCTGGCTTCGCCCTCGATGGAGGCCACTGGCACGGCCGCCACCACCCGCTTTGCCTGCGCCCGGCGCACGCCTTCCAGCGCGGCGCGCATGGTGGCACCGGTTGCCACGCCATCGTCCACCACGATCACGGTGCGCCCAGCCATGGCCGGCACCGAGGCATCACCGCGATAACGCCGCTGCCGCCGCCCGATCTCGTCGAGCTGGCGGCCGCGCTCGGCATCGAACGAACCACTTTCGCGTGCGCGGCGCGTCCAGGGATCGTCGTTGGCCACCGTCAGCGGCGCACTGCCGGCAGCGTCGCCCTCCACCACCGCGCCCAGCGCCAGCTCGGGATAGCCGGGAGCACCGATCTTGCGGACCAGCAGGATATCGAGCCGTCCTTCAAGGATCCGCGCCACCTCGAAGGCAACCGGCACACCGCCGCGCGGCAGCGCCAGCACCAACGGCGCCTCGCCGGCCTCGGCGGCGCCAAAGCCGCGTTCCGCCAGGTGCCGTCCAAGAAAGACCCCGGCTTCGCGGCGATCGGCAAAGCACGGCGGCAACGGCGGGAAGCGTGACATGGCTGGCTCCTGCAGTGGGTCGGTCGGGCCGGGGCAGGCCAGTGCCGCAGCGGTGCCGGCACGCGCTCACGGCAGCGAGGCAACGCGGCGTGCGCGTGCACTAGCCAAATATAGACCGATAAGGCCGGTGAATCGAGATGGGGAAAGGGAATCCGGAAAGGAATGCCGGATGGGACGGCTAAGGCACCACGCATGCCCGATCAGCGCGCCACGTGCTGGCGGCGCCTCGGCCCGCGCACCATTGGATGGGATTGCGCAACAGTGTATTTTGCCAGGGCCGGATTATCTTTCCGGCGCGTTTAGCTAAGATGGCCCGCATCGATGGCAGCCACAGGGATCGCCATTTCACCAGCGCCAGCCACGAGGCATCACCGCGTGGCACGCCAGTCAGACTCAGCGAGAACGCACATGAGCACGCATCACAAATCCACGCACGACACCCAGCGCAAGGAACAGGCGTTTACTGACGCCAGCGGCCTCGGCCTCGATATCCCATACGGCTCGCTCGACGCAGCGGCGCTTGCCGAGCTGCCGTATACGTTCCGGCCGGTGGGCACGGCCACTCGCTTCTACAACGAGTGCTTCAGCTAAGCCGCTCTGAACCGCTGAATGCAGCAACGCCGCGGATGCCCCAGGTCGCATGACCCCGGGCATCCGCGGCGTTTTCCATTGCGCCATGGCGCTCACGCGCTAGCGGCCACGCTTGGCGTCTTCCTTGGCGTCACCATAGGCGGCCTGCGTCTTGCCGGCGATCTGCTCCGCCTTGCCTTTGATCTCGGTACTGACGCTGCCGGTCATCTTCCCGGCAACTTCCTTCACCTTGCCCTTGGCTTCCTCGATACGGCCCTTCACTTGATCCTTGTTCATGGTCAGCTCCAGTTTTAGCGACGGTACAGGAATGAATCGCCCTCCGGCGGCGCGGCCGGCAATCTCGCCGTGCCCGCGCCGTGTCCACATGCATGGACAGGAGGGCGCTGAGATCAGCTTAGGCAGCCGCGGCGGCTTTGCGTGTCAGGTGGCGGCTGTAAGCCCTGTAGGACGAATGCCCACGCGAACGAGGCCCGGCCGTCCGGGAGACAGGGAAATCCGCTGGGAAATCAAAAGAGCGCCTCGCGTGGGAACACGAGGCGCTGGCCGGCAAGGAGATACCAGCAGGGAGGCGCATAGCCCGACGGGGAAAGTAAGGCTACACGCGGATTCTATATCATTTTTATCAATTAAAAATAGGGGGGGGATGTTTCATATTTGCGCAAAGACCGGTCAGGCGGAACAGGATCAGACGCGCTCCGGCACACCCAGGCTGCTGCCGGGCAACGCTGCCGGCGTGCCGCGCTCGAGATGCGCGGGCAGCCACTCGCATAGCCCGGCCCGCGTCAGCGGGCGCGCGAAGTGATAGCCCTGCCCCAGGCGCACGCCCTTGCCCGCCAGCCACGCGCGCTGCGCCTCGCATTCGATGCCTTCAGCCACCACCGCCAGATCCAGGGCGTGGGCAAAGTTGATGGTGACGTCGACAATCTGCCCGCTCACCTTGTCGCCAGGATCGGCCTGCACAAAGATGCGATCGAGCTTGAGGAAGTCCACCTCGAATTGCTTGAAGTAGGCCAGCCCGCAATAGCCGGTGCCGAAGTCGTCCACCGCCAGCTTGATGCCGCGTGCCTTGGCGCGCTGGATCGCACTGCGCTGGTGCTCCACGAGCGAGACGGCATCGCGCTCCGTGATTTCCAGCACCGGGGTCACGTTGGCCCGCAGCAGCGCGAACAGCGGCGAGTCTTCGGCCCAGAAGCCCGCATCGTCGAAGTGCTCGCTGGTGACGTTGAAGGCGAGATGGAACGCGGGCGGCAACGCCAGCGACTCGAGATCGCGCAGCACGCGAGGGATCAGGTTCAGCGTCAGCGCGACCGCCAGATGCTGTTGCTCGATGGCCGGGATGAAATGCTCCGCCTCGAGCAAGCCGCGCCGCGGGTGTGCCCAGCGTGCCAGCACTTCCACCCCCGCGCACAGCCCGCTTTCGAGATCGACCAGCGGTTGGTAGTAAGGCACGAATTCGCCATTGCGCAGCCCGCGCTGCATGTCCGCGGCAACGGAGCGGCGCGCCGCCCGGCGCGAATGCAGCCCCAGCACCACCAGCGCGGCGATGCCCGCGGCCAGCGGTGGCAGCACCATGTACTTGAGGCATTTTTGCAGCACCAGGCCGTGCGGCGCGCTCGCGATGACGGTGATCGGGTGTCCCGCCAGTGGCCGGATGTCGACAATGCCGTGCGCGCCCTGCCCGGCGTCATCACGCCGCACCAGGGTTGGGGCGACGGCAGGCTCGCCCGCGTCGCCCATTTCATCGCCAGCGCCGCCGCTGAGCATGAAGCGTGTGCCCGCCACCTCGATCTCGATACCGGGAAATCCCAGCTTGCCCGCCGACTGCACCATGTCGGCCAGGTAACGCCCCTCCACCCAGACCAGTACGCCGCTGCCCGGGACGGTGCCTAAGAACACGGCGAGCGCCATGCTGCTGCCGCGATGGGGTTTGGCAAGGTGGTACTGCAACCCGGGCCGCCAGTTCAGCAGCTCGCCCAGCGGGGTCGCGATCTCGCCACGCACCGCCGAGCAATAGCGCATGCCGCGCGCCACCAGCACCACATCGCGGATATAGGCGGTGTAGGCAACCTGCTCCTGCAACTGGCGCGCCACGCCGCGGCAGGGTGCGCCTGCCAGCGCGCGGTCCCGGTAGGCAATGTCAAGCGTATCGGCCAGCGCGAGTTCGAGGTTGTCGCGCACCGCCGACGACATGCGCTCCACGCGCTCGCGCGCATCGTGCGCGGCCAGCATCGCGCTCAGCCATAGCGCTAGGCCGGTGGCAAGCAACGCCGCCAGCACGGCGGGCCGCCGCGCCCCCGCGCGGCCGGCTTCTTCCCGCAGACAGCGCTTCATATTGCCGCCGGCAGGCTGAGGGTGACGATGGTGCCCTTGCCGATCTCACTGGCAAGCGTGATCTGCCCCTGATGCGCCGCCACGATCTCGCGCACGATCGCCAGGCCCAGGCCGTTCCCCGTTGTATTGCCCTGCCGGTTGGCCCGGTAAAAATTGTCGAACGCCATGCCCGCTTCTTCCTTCGTCATGCCGATACCCCGATCCTCGACCCTGACCGAGACCTTTTCCTGCTCTAGCGGCAGGGGCTCGACCGTGACGGTAACTTCGTCTTTCCCGTCAGAATACTTCAGCGCATTTTCTATCAGGTTGCGTACCGCCTGTGTCAATTGCGCGCGGTCCGCCAAAACGTGCAGCGGCACGCCGGCATCGATCACGCGCACCCTGCCGGCTTCGGCGAACTCGCCCGCCACCGTTTCGCGCACGAGCGTGGCCACCTCCACGCGTTCACGCTCGAGCATGCCGCTGCTGCGCGCTTCGATGCGGGCCAGGTCGAGCAGGTCGGACAACAGCGCATTGAGCTGGCTGGCGCGGGCGTGGATGGCATGATAAATGCCGCTGCGCCGCTCCACCGGCACCACATCGGCACTCAGCAGTTCGGCATAGCCAGCAATGCCCGCCACGGGCGCCTTGAGCTCATGCGCGGCCGCGGAGACAAAATGGGATTTCATGCGGTCATGGCGCAGTTGCGTCGTCACGTCGCGCAGCACCAGCACCAGGCCGCCGCCGCTGGCCGCATGCACGATGCGCACCTCGTAGGCGGGCGACACCGCCATGTCGAACTCGACGATGCCGGCAAACTCCCCGGCCGGCTCGGCCCGGTCCAGCTCCGCCAGGAGCTGCTCGGCACGGCAGGCCTGCCGCGCCGCACGCCGGCCGCGGTAGAGCCAGTGGACAAACTCGCGTTGCGTGGCGCCGCGCAGCCGCGACAACGGCACGCCTAGCAGTTCGCACAGCGCGGTATTGGTCTCGTCGATCACACGATCGCGGCCAAACACCGCCACACCGTCGGGCATGGCCAGAAACAGCCCGCGCAAATGCTGCTTCTTCTCGGCCAGGATATCGCGCACCACGGTCTCGCGGTCGGCCAGCGCGGCGAGCTGGCCCAGCGCGACGAACTGCCTGACCTGGAAGAACATCACCAGTACGGTGACCATGCCGGCGATCGCGATCCCAGCGCGCAAGCGGTCGTGATAGCTGGCAAGGGCCGCATCGCTGCTGATACCTGCCAGCACCGCGAGATTGCGCCCCGGCAAGCGCTGGATGGCGTAGATGCGGCGAACGCCATCCAACCCGCCGACGGCCGTGATGAGGCTGTCCTGCGCGCTGGCCAGCGCCCCGCGCAACGCGGAGCCGGGCATCAGCACCTGCCCTGGCTGGCTGCTTTCCTGGCTCCAGCGCGCGCGCACCACGAAGTCGTCCGTGCCCGCCAGCAGCACAGTGCCGGAATCCCCCAGGCCCGCCTTGGCGTAGACCCGCGACAGGTCGCCGGGGTCGAGCGACACCACCACCACGCCCGCGAAGCGGCCATCCTTGGCGCCCGCGATACCCCGGGACAGTTGCACGGACCAGCGGCCGCTGACACGCCCGACAAGCGGCATGCCGACATACAGCGACGGCAGCGCGCGGCTCTCGTGTACGCGGAAATACTGGCGGTCGCTCAGGTCCAGCGACTCGAAGCCAGCGCTGGTGGATGCACGCAGCCTGCCGGCGCGGTCGAGCACGGATACCTCGAGAAAGGGGTCGATGGCAAGGTAGCCGCCACGCTTCCATTGCGCCAGCGGCAACGCGGGCCCGCGCTCCACCACCGCGCCACCAACGAGCGACGCGATCTGGTCGGCCTCGGCCAGCGTGCGCTCGGCGTGCTCGCCGAGCAGCCCGGCCACGCGGGCCAGGCCAGCATGCACGTGCCGCAATTCGGCTTCGCGGTCCCATAGCCCCAAGCCGGCGAGCGCGCACCAGATGCAGGCCACGATGACAATGCCTGACCAGAACGGGTGTCTCGCGGAGCGATGCGCACCTGCCAATGCCTGTCGGTAGATTTCCAGCCTCATGGGAAAGCTACCAAAAAACGAATATATTGTTCATCACAGCCGTGAATCGCAGCCTTCGATACTAGTCCGCGCGTGCGTGCGCCCCGCGCACCCCCCCGGGTGCCGCTGCCTGAAGGCAGCCTGCTTGCGGCAAAACTTCACAGTATGATCTATTCGGCTGCGCCAGTCCGCTCGCACTGGCCCATCGCCCCGGGACATCCGGCGTAGCCGGCCAGGTGCATCGCGAAGCGTTAACTTCAACGGTTCAGCGAGGCTTTATCATAATTGCGTGTCTTCCTGGCATTAAGTTGCGCTTAGGCAGCTTTCCGAAGAATAATGAAAACAATACGATACGTAACGCCGCGGCCTCACCCGGCGCGCGTTGCGTCAGTTGAAGAGGCCATATGACCGATCTGCGCTTTTATTCCACCAAGACCGCTGCCGAGATGCTGGGCGTCTCCCTGCGCACGGTCCAGCTCTGGGTCGAAAATGGCCGGCGGCCCGCGTGGAAGACCGACGGCGGACATCGCAGGATCCCGGCCGATTCGGTCGACCGCATGGTGGCCGACCAGCGCAGCCAGACCGCCGCGCCCACGACAGCGGCAGCCGCCCCGGCGGGAAAGGCGTTTCGCGTACTGCTGGTGGAAGACGACGAACACCTGCTGCAGATTTACCGCATGGCGCTGGAAACCCTCAACCCGTCGGTCGAAATACTCGAGGCCACGAACGGATACGACGGCCTGCTGCTCATTGGCAGCAGCAAACCCGACCTTGTCCTCCTGGATCTGATCATGCCTGGCATCGATGGCTTCCGCCTGTGCAGGACCATCGACGCGCAGCAAGAGTTTGCCGCCACGCGCATCGTCGTGGTGACTTCGCTGGACAAGCATGCCATTGCGGACCGCGGCGGCATTCCCGGGCATATCCGCGTCTTTTCCAAGCCAATCCCGATGTCCGTGCTGCAGTCGCTGGTGGTGACCTTGCAGGTCGGCCCTGGCACGCCAGCCTAGGATTTGGGCAGGCGCAATGGCGGGATTCAGCGTCGCCATTGTATATCATTTTTTTCAAATACCCTGATGCGCAAAGTTTCATATTTACATGCATCGCGTGCGGCAAAGGACTATCTGCTCTAGCCACACCCCCCTTCCCGGAGATCCCCATGTCCATCCATGAACAACACCTGCGGGAAGCCGTACGCCTGGCGCACGCCAATCGCGCGCGCGGCGGCCGCCCCTTTGGCGCGGTGCTCACGCTCGATGGCGAGCAGGTGGCGACCGGCGTCAATGACATCGAGCACAGCTTCGATCCCACCACGCACGCGGAGATGCAGGCCATCCGCGCCGCGTGCCGCAAACTCGGCCGGCCGAGCCTCAAGGGTGCCGTGGTGTACGCCAGCGGGCATCCGTGCCCGATGTGCCTGGCCGCGTTGATCATGACCGGCGTGGAGGCGGTGTACTACGCCTTCGACAATGCCGACGCCGCACCCTACGGGCTTTCGAGCGAGGCCGCCTACCAGGCGCTGCGCCTGCCGCTGGATCCGCCGCCGCTGCCGCTCACGCGCCTGCCGGCGGGGATGACAGCAGCGCAACTGTATGGGGCATAGGGCGAAAACCATGCGCAAAAACGGGCCGCAAAGCAAAGCGTACCCGTTTCTGCGTGACCGTCAGGGCCGCTCCGTACCCGTTTCTGCGTGATTTTCAGCAGGCCGGAACAGGGGGCGTACCCGTTTCTGCGTGGCGCAAAGCGCCTGGGCGCCAGCCCCGGTCAGTAGGTTTTGTAGGGCAGGAACTTGCCCGACATCTCGATCTTCACGCGATCGCCATTCGGATCGGCCTCGCGCTGCAGGTCCATGCGGAAATCGATCGCGCTCATGATGCCGTCGCCAAACTCTTCGTGGATCAGGGCCTTGAAGGTCGTCCCGTAGATGCTGACCAGTTCATAGAAGCGGTAGATCAGCGGATCGGTCGGCACGGGCGTGGGCAGCGAGCCCTTGTAAGGCACGGTGCGCAGCCACGGCTCGGCCTCCGGCGGCAAGCCGAAGATCTCCATCACGGCCTGCGCGCCGGGCGCGTCGAAGGCCATCTGGCCCAGGCACGCGGCGGTCGTCCACTCCTTGCTCTTGCCGACCTTCTCGGCCACATCGGACCACCGGATGCCTTTGGTGACCTTGGCCTCGATGATCAGGTCAGTGATATCGCTGCGATTCATTGGATTTGCGCTCCTCTGGATTCTGGATTGGCTTGGGGGCGGATGCCGCGACGGGGCGGCACTAGCGCCGGACGATGTCAGGGAAGCCCATCCAGCCGCGTGCAAGCCGCGGTGCGCGCGTTGTCGTATCGCACCAGCGCGGCAAAGGACGTAGCACCCGGCACGAGGGCCTGCAGCGCCAACACGACAAGAAGGATCGGCATCGCACCTCCGCAGGTTCATGCGCACTAGATGGTGACGCGTCCGGCACGCTTCAGGCATGCATCAGGCAATGTCACCGCGTGCCAGCATGGATCGTTGCGCGCATCGCCAGAATGACCACGCGCGCGCTCCCGTGACAAAGCGCTCCGCGCAAGGTTCATGCCACTGCACGGGACACTTGACGCTTCGCCAGGTGGCGCATGCAAGCGCGGGCGCAACACGCAGGCGCACCAAGGCCGCTGCGGCGCACGCACTGCCGCGGTGAATCACGCCGCGCGTGCGCACCTGGCATTGCACCCTCGCCCCCAAGCGGTGCAGCGCGGCGGGTGGCATCCTGCCGCACGCCGTGCATCGCGTCGCACCGCACGTGGCACAGCCATTGCTTGCATACAAGATCGCATACAAGCAGGGCACAACGGCCGCACAGCGCGCCCCCTGCAGGCCGTGGCCTGAGACCCACGAACTCCCGGAGAAATGCCATGACCCAACTTTGCGACGAGACGCTGGCGCACTACGCCCGCAGCGCGCTCAAGCTGCACGGGCTGGAGCTGCCCAAGGACGCCGAGGCGCGCGTGATCGAACAATTCCTACGCGTGGCCGCGGTCGCGGCACCCATGCTGGCGCACCCGCTGGATGCGCACGACGAGCCGGCTCCGGTGTACCGGCCATGAACGCGCGCGAACCCTTGTTCGACTCCGCGCTGGCGATCCGCAGCGACATCGACACCGGCGCGCGCAGCGCGCTGGATGTGGCCACCGCCACGCTCGCGCGCATCGAGGCCTGCGACCCGCTGCTGCACGCCTTCACCGCCGTGACGCGCGAGCGCGCGCTGGGCGAGGCGCGCCGCGTCGATGCGCTGCGCGCCCAAGGCGCGCGGCTGCCGCCGCTGGCGGGTGTGCCCTACGCCGTGAAAAACCTGTTCGACGTGGCGGACCTCACCACGCTGGCGGGCTCTCGCGTGCTGGCCGGCGCCGCACCGGCCCGGCGCGACGCGGTGCTGGTTTCGCGCATGCGCGAGGCGGGCGCGGTGCTGGTGGGCACGCTCAACATGGACGAGTTCGCCTACGGCTTCACCACCGAGAACGCGCATCGGGGCACCTGCCGCAATCCGCACGACCTGGCCCGCGTGGCGGGCGGCTCCTCCGGCGGCAGCGCGGCGGCGGTGGCCGCGGGCCTGGTGCCGCTGTCGCTAGGCTCGGACACCAATGGCTCGATCCGCGTGCCGGCGGCGCTCACCGGCATCTTCGGGCTCAAGCCCACTTATGGGCGGCTGTCCCGCCGCGGCAGCTATCCGTTCGTGCACAGCCTGGACCACGTCGGCCCCTTCGCACGCTCGGTGGCGGACCTCGCGGCGGCCTACGATATGCTGCAGTTCGCCGACGCCCGGGATCCGGCCTGCGCGCGCCGCCCGCTCGAAGCCGTCAGCGGGCAGGCGCCGATGCGCGTGCGCGCGGCACGCCTGGGCGGCTACTTCGACGACATGGCCGGCCCCGATGCGCGCGCCGCCGCGCAGCGCGTGGCCGATGCGCTCGAAGCCACGGGCGTGATCCATCTGCCGGGCGCGGCGGCCGCGCGCTCGGCCGCCTTCGTCATCACCGGCACCGAGGGCGGGCACCTGCACCGCGAGCATCTGCGGCACCAGTATGCGCAGATGGAGCCGCTCTCGCGCGACCGCCTGGCTGCCGGGCTGGTGCTGCCGGCCGCGTGGTATGTGCGCGCACAGCAGGTGCGCGCGGCCTTTCGCCAGGAACTGCTCGACGCCTTCATGCGCGCCGAGCTGCTGATCGCCCCGGCCACGCCGGTGGCAGCGCCGCTGGCCGGGCAAGAGAGCATCGAC
This sequence comes from Cupriavidus sp. 01L46, assembly GCF_056399905.1. Classification (NCBI taxonomy): domain Bacteria; kingdom Pseudomonadati; phylum Pseudomonadota; class Betaproteobacteria; order Burkholderiales; family Burkholderiaceae; genus Cupriavidus; species Cupriavidus sp. 01L46. Next base: position 155,172 of record NZ_JBFTSF010000001.1, on the reverse strand, counting down.
ATCAACGGCCAGGTACTGCCAGCGCGCGCCAGCCTGGGCCTGCTGACCCAGCCCATCTCGTGCATCGGCCTGCCGGTGCTCACGGTGCCGCTGGCCGGCCCCGACGGCTTGCCGCTAGGCGTGCAACTGATCGCGCCGCCGTGGCGCGAGGACCTGGCCTTTGCAGCCGCCCAGGCGCTGGAGGCCGCAGGTGTGGCCGCATGCCCGCGGCCATCCGCATTGCTCGCGCGGGCCGCGGCATGAGCGGCGCCGAGGTCCGTGTGGTTTCACGCGCCGAAGCGGTCTACGCGCAGCTGCGCGACGACATCTTCGTGCAGGTGTATTTCCGCAGCGGCTGGGAGGTGGTGCCGCTGGATTTCACACGCTTCGACGAGCTCTACGAGCTGCGCAAGCTGATCGAGGTCAACGCCGTGCGCATGCTGTGCACGCACGCCACGCCCACGGTGGATCACGGCGCGCTGGCCCAGCTTGCGCAGTTCTGGCAGGTGCCGCGGAACGCGCGCCTGGACGACGGCCGCCTGGTGGCGCAGCACGATGAGGCCTTTCACGCGGCACTGGTAGCAGCGGCGGGCAATCGCGAAATCGCCAGCGTGCACCGGCAGGTGACCGAGCGCATCCGCATCATCCGCCGGCTCGATTTCACCTACGCCGCGCGCGTGACCGCCACCTACGACGAGCACGCCGCCATCCTGCGCGAGATCCAGCGCCAGCGCGCGGAGCAGGCCGTGCTGCTGCTGTCCAGCCATATTGAAGAAAGCCGCGCCGAAGTGCGCAAGATCACGCTGCACCGCTTGCAGACGATACGCACCGACGGCGCGCGCGCGCGCGCCTGACATGCACCGCGATAGCCCCACCTGGGCGCGGCGCTACCGGGCGTCTCCTGATTTTGTCCCTCCACTCCTTTAGCCGCGAGATCACCATGACCGATTCACGCTTCAACCCACGCCGCCGCCTCGCCCTGCGCCAGGGCCTTGCCGCCGGTGCGATGCTGGCCGCGCCTGCCATCGTGCGCGCGCAGACGCCGAAGATCCGCCTGGGCTTCTGGCCGATCGCCGGCGGCATCCCGCTGTATGCGGGCATCGAAACGGGGCTGTTCAAGCGAGCCGGCCTGGAGGTGGAAGCCGTGAAGTTCGCCAGCGCCCAGCAAGTGGTGGAGGCCATGATCGCCGGGCGCATCGAGGGCTCGGCCAACGGCACGGCTTCCGCGGCGCTGGGCCTGGGCGAGATCACTTCGCCCGGCCTGTGCAAGATCTTTGCCGCCAACCCGTCCAACGCCACACTGCTGCTTGATGAAATCCTGGTGGCCAAGGACAGCCCGTTCAAGACCCTGGCCGATCTCAAGGGCAAGCGCATCGGCTGCGGCCCCGGCATCCAGAACGTGACGCTGGCCAGGGTGATCTTCGAGAAGAACGGCTATGCCGACGTCAAACCCGTCGAGTTGCCGGTAGGCCAGCACGTGGCCGCGCTGGCCGCGGGCCAGCTCGACGCGGTCTACACGCTGGAACCCACCGGCACCGTGGGCCGGCTCAACGGCACCTGCCGCGCGCTGGAGTACGGCGTGATCTCGCGCTACGTGCTGGGCAACGCCAGCCTGCCGTGGTTTGGCGGCTCGGCTTCGCTGACCTCGGCCTTCCTCTCGTCCAGCCCCGAGTTGTCGAAACGCTTTATCGCCGCCTACGGCCAGGCCATCGACATGGTACGCAAGGATCCCGTCAAGGTGCGCCCCTTCCTGAAGGGCTACACCAGCATCGACGACCAGCTGGCCAGGGAAGTGCCGCTACCCGGCTTCACGCTCTACAACGAGTTCAAGCCGGCCGATATCGAGGCCTTCCAGAAATTCTTCGACGTCTTCCACGACCGCAAGCTGTTTGCCCGGCGGGTGCCGGTGGCGGACATGCTCTACCGGGGCTGACATGCGTGCATCCAACCTGGCGCCGCGGCTGCTGCCGCTGATCGGCCCACTGGCGCTGCTGGCGCTGTGGCAAGCGGCGGTGTCGGCCAAATGGGTCAACCCGGTGCTGCTGCCATCGCCGGCGGCAACGCTCGGGGTGCTGTTCGCAAGCGTTGCCGACGGTTCCTTCAGCGCGGACCTGCTGGCCACCGTCTCGCGCACCTTCTATGCGTTCGCGATCGCCGCGGTGATCGGCGTGCCGCTGGGTGTGGCGCTGGGCAGCTCGGTCCCGGCCTATCGCAGCGTGGAGTTCCTGATCGACTTCTTCCGCTCCACGCCGTCATCCGCGCTGATCCCGCTGTTCATGCTGCTGTTCGGCCTGTCGGATGCGAACAAGATCGCCATTGCCGCCTTCGCGGCGGTGCTGCTGATCCTGTTCAACAGCGCATATGGCGTGATGAACGCCAGGAAGACGCGCGTGCTGGCGGTGCAGGCCATGGGCGTATCGAAATGGCACGTGTTCAAGGATGTGCTGCTGATGGAGAGCCTGCCGCAGACCTTTGTCGGGCTGCGCACCGGCGTGTCGATGTCGCTGGTGATCGTGATCGTGGCGGAGATGTTCATCGGCTCGGACACGGGCCTTGGCCACCGCATCATCGATGCGCAGCAGGTCTTCAATATCCGCAGCATGTACGCCGCCATCCTGGTCACCGGCGCGCTCGGCTACGTGCTCAACCTGGCCTTCTTCATGCTGGAGAAGCGCTTTGTCCACTGGAGCGGCAAATGAGAGTCCTGCAATCGGGCGCCGGCGTGGCCGACGCGCCGCCGCCATCGCCGCTGGTGGCCGCACCGGCCGGGCGCGAGGTCCATGTCACCATCCGCGGCCTGTCCAAGGCCTTCGGCGGCGTGCCGCTGTACCAGCATCTCGACCTGGACCTGCCGCGCGGCAAGATCGTCTCGATCTTCGGGCCCAATGGCTGCGGCAAGTCGACGCTGATCAACATGGTGGCGGGCCTGTTGCCCCTCGACCGGGGCGAGGTGCTGTTCGATGGCAAGACGCTGCGCCAGACCGTGATCGGCTACGTCTTCCAGAACTACCGGGACGCCCTGCTGCCGTGGATCTCCGCGCGCGACAACGTGGCCTACCCGCTGCGCCGCAAAGGCATGCCGGAGGCGCAGGCCAAGGCGCGCACCGAGGAGCTGCTGCGCGCCTTCGACGTGCGCTTCGACGTTAACCGCTTTCCCTATGAGCTCTCGGGCGGGCAGCAGCAGCTGATCTGCATCATGCGCGCGCTGGCGCCGCGGCCCGAGGTGCTGTTCCTCGACGAACCTTTTTCCGCGCTGGATTTCGAGACCACCCTGTTCATTCGCGACAAGCTCCAGGAAGTGCAACTGGCGGAGGGCACCACCATGGTGATCGTCTCGCACGACCTGGAAGACGCGGTCTTCCTGGCCGACCGCATCCTGCTGCTGACGCGCCGGCCCACGCGCGTGGCCGAGGCGATCGACTTCGACATGCCGCGCCCGCGCGATGCGCAGGCGGTGGCCGATCCGCGCTTCATCGCCACCCGCGCGCATGCGCTGACGGTGTTCCAGCGCGAGGTGCGGGCACGCTGAGACGCGCGCAAACGGGCCGCTGCACTGGCAAATCCTTGCGAGAATTATTTCCGATGTAACGCCACATTACGGGACCGGCCACGGTCCCTTTTCTTTTCGAGGCTGCGGCCGGCCCCGCACCACCACCCGTACGCCCAACGCCGGCAAGGCCTGGCGGGTGGCGCGCAAGGCCCCGGAATGCCTCGCCAAAGGTGAAGCCGGGGCCCTTGAAAGTGTGATTGCGCCTTACAAGTGCAAGCACACCGGCGCGGGCCCGATGGCTACAGTGAGGCCATGTTCAACGCGAAGCCAGTCACGGAGTCCCCAACATGAAACGCGCCATCGCCCTGGTTGTCCTGCTCTCCTCCGCAGCGGCCCTGCTGTCCGCCTGCATCGTGGTGCCCCCGCGTGGCGGCCCGCCGCCGTACCGTTACCACGACCGCTATTGAGCAGCCTCAGGTAACACGCACGCGCCGCCCCCGAATCCAATGCATCGCTCGCCCCCCGGAGTTGAACCATGAAACGCCAACTGCTGCTCGCCCTCACTACCCTTGCCGCCGGCGCCGCGCTTGGCCTGATCTCGCCGGCCCAGGCCCAGGCCTATCCCCCGGGCTACCACGGCACCCCGCACATGCGCCCCGCGCCGCCTCCGCCGCGCTATGAGCCGCGCCCGCAGGGCCGCCCCGGCCAGGCATGGGTGCCGGGGCATTGGAACGCCCACGGCGGCAGCTATGCCTGGCGCGGCGGCTACTGGCAACGCGAACGCCCCGGTCACCGCTATGTGCCCGAGCGCTGGGTGCAAAGCCCGCACGGCGGCTGGGTGATGCGGCCCGGCTACTGGACCCGCTAAGCCGGCTAAGCCGATTTACCCCGGCAAGGTAGCCACATACGCCGTCCCCGCCTTGCGCGCAGACGGCGTCTTTTTTTGTGCTCGCATAGCGCACCCGGCACGCCGCGCCAGTGCGCCATCGAGTGTGTGCTAGCCAACAGTCCCCCCCGCGGCCCGGCAGTACAGTCACCTCACTACCCGTCACCCGGCTCCCCACGAACGCGAGCCAGGCTTCGTGCTGCGTGAAGGAGACATGCCATGGCAGACGACAAGCAGATCGTACCGGTCATCCTGTGTGGCGGCGCGGGCTCGCGGCTGTGGCCATTGTCGCGCGACGGCTATCCCAAGCAGTTCCTGCGCCTGCTCGGACAGGACTCGCTGCTGCAGGACACCCTGTTGCGGGTGCGGGAGATTCCCGGTGCGCAAGCCCCGATCCTGGTCAGCAACGAAGCGCACCGTTTTGTGGTGGCCGAGCAAGCGCGGGAGGCAGGCTGTGCGCTGTCCGCCATCGTGCTCGAGCCGCATCCGCGCAATACCGCGCCCGCCGCGGCGGTGGCCGCGCTGCAAGCGCGCGGCGGCGGCGCGGACCCGGTGCTGCTGGTGCTGCCGTCCGATCACCTGATCCGCGACCGCGCCGCCTTCACGCAGACCGTGTGCCAGGCCAGCGCCGTGGCCGCAACGGGCGTGGTGGTGACGCTGGGCGTGGTGCCCACGTTTGCCGCCACCGGCTACGGCTATATCAAGGCGGTGCCCAGCAATACGGCCGACTTGCTGCCGGTCGCGCGCTTCGTCGAAAAGCCCTCGCTGGAAATGGCCACCGGCTACCTGCAGGAAGGCAACTGCTTCTGGAACAGCGGCATCTTCCTGTTCCGCGCCTCCGTCTATCTCGCCGCGCTGGAGCGGTTCGCCCCCGACATCCTGCTGGCCGCGCAAGAGGCGATGGTGCGCGGCCACCGCGACCTGGATTTCTTCCGGCTCGACACAGACGCTTTCGCCGCCTGCCGCTCCGACTCGATCGACTACGCCGTGATGGAGCACCTGCGTGACGCGCAAATGGCCCCGCTGTCCGCCGACTGGAGCGACGTGGGCTCCTGGGATGCGGTCTGGAAGGCCGCCGAGAAGACCGCCGATGGCAACGTGGCCATCGGCGACGTGGTCACGCACCACGCGCAGGGCTGCCTCGTCCACGCCTCGCACCGGATGGTGGCGGTCGCCGGCCTGGACGACGTGATGGTGGTGGAAACGCCGGACGTGGTGCTGGTGGTCCACAAGGATCACTGCCAGGACGTGAAGCAACTTGTGGAAACGGTGCGCGCCCAGGGCCGCCCCGAGGCCACCCAGCATCGCAAGGTATACCGGCCCTGGGGCGCCTACGACGCGGTGGACCACGGTACGCGCTACCAGGTCAAGCGCATCACGGTCAAACCCGGCGCCAAGCTCTCGCTGCAACTGCATCACCACCGTGCCGAGCACTGGGTGGTGGTTTCCGGCACGGCGCGCGTGCGCCGCGGAGACGTCGAGTACCTGCTGACCGAAGACCAATCCACCTATATCCCGATCGGCGAGGCGCACAGCCTTGAAAACCCCGGCCGGATCCCGCTCGAACTGATCGAGATCCAGTCCGGCTCCTACCTTGGCGAAGACGACATCATCCGGATGGCAGATATCTATGGGCGCACATGAGCTCGAACCCATCGGCCGGCTCGCGACCGCCGAGCTGCAGCCCGAGGCCAGCGGCAACACCGGCAGCGCAGGGGTGCAACGCCCGCGCCGCGCGCTGATCACCGGCATCACCGGCCAGGACGGCGCCTACCTGTGTGAGCTGCTGATTGCCAAAGGCTACGAGGTGCACGGCATCAAGCGCCGCAGTTCGCTGTTCAACACCGAGCGCATCGACCACCTGTACCAGGATCCGCAAGCGCCCAGGCGCAGCCTGATCCTGCATCACGGCGACATGACCGACGCCGCCAGCCTGGTGCGGGTGGTGCAGCAATCGCAACCTGATGAAATCTACAACCTGGCGGCGCAAAGCCACGTGCAGGTGTCGTTCGAGGAGCCGGAATACACCGCCAACACGGACGCGCTGGGCACGCTGCGCCTGCTCGAAGCCGTGCGCATCCTTGGCCTGGAGAAGCAAGCGCGCTTCTACCAGGCGTCCACATCCGAGCTGTACGGCCTGGTGCAGGCAACACCACAGATTGAGACCACGCCGTTCTACCCGCGCAGCCCCTATGCAGCCGCCAAGTTGTACGCCTACTGGATCACGGTGAACTATCGCGAGGCCTACGGCATGTATGCCTGCAACGGCATCCTGTTCAACCATGAGAGCCCGGTGCGCGGCGAGACCTTTGTCACGCGCAAGATCACGCGGGCAATGGCGCGCATCGTGCTGGGGCTGCAGGACACGCTCTATCTCGGCAACCTGTCGGCCCTGCGCGACTGGGGCCACGCGCGCGACTACGTGGAAATGCAGTGGCTGATGCTGCAGCAGGACAAACCCGAGGACTACGTGATCGCCAGCGGCGAGCAGCACAGCGTGCGCGAGTTCGTGCAGCTGGCCGCCCTGGAGCTCGGCATCGCGGTGCGCTTCGAGGGCGAGGGCGCCAGCGAGGTGGGCGTGGTGGCCCGCGTCGATGTCGCCACCTGCCCGGTGGCAGCGCGCTGCAAGCCGGGCGACATCATTGTGCGGGTGGATCCGCGCTACTTCCGCCCGACCGAAGTCGAGACGTTGCTGGGCGACGCCAGCAAGGCGCGCGAACAGCTGGGCTGGTCGCCGCGCACGAGCTTCGGGGCCCTGGTGCGGGAAATGATGCAAGCGGACTTTGCCGCTGCGCGGCGCGATGCGTTCGTCAAGCTGGCTGGCTTCCGGGCCTACGACCATCATGAGTGAAGCCAGCACCGCAGTGTCAAGCGACCCCGCGCCGTCATCCGCGTCCCAGCCAGCGCGGCAAGCGCGGGTGTTCGTGGCGGGCCACCGCGGCATGGTCGGCTCAGCCATCGTGCGTGCGCTGGACGCGCGCGGCCAGGCCGACATCGTCACGCGCGGCCACGCCGAGCTCGACCTAACCGACCAGCAGCAGGTGCGCGCGTTCTTTGCCACCCAGGGCATCGACACGGTCTACCTGGCAGCCGCGCGCGTAGGCGGCATCCACGCCAACCACACCTTTCCCGCCGAGTTCATCCAGCAGAACCTGATGATCGCGGCCATCGTCATCCACGAAGCCTGGCGCGCGGGCGTGAAGCGCCTGCTATTCCTCGGCTCGAGCTGCATCTACCCGAAGTTCGCACCCCAGCCCATCAGCGAAGCCGCGCTGCTTTCCGGGCCGCTGGAACCCACCAACGCCCCCTACGCCCTGGCCAAGATCGCCGGCATTGCGCTGTGCGAGAGCTACAACCGCCAGTACGGCACCGACTACCGCAGCGTGATGCCGACCAATCTCTACGGCCCGGGCGACAACTATCACCCCGACAACAGCCACGTGATACCGGGCCTGCTGCGGCGCTTCCACGAAGCCGGCATGGCGCACGCCCAGCACGTGCTGGTGTGGGGCAGCGGCACGCCGCTGCGCGAGTTCCTCTACGCGGACGACCTGGCCGCGGCATGCCTGCATGTGATGGCGCTGACCGAGGACGTGTACCGCCAGACCGCGCCGGCCGGATTCCTGAACGTGGGCAGCAGCGAGGAAGTCAGCGTGCGCGAGCTGGCGAGGCTGGTGGCGCAGACCGTGGGGTTTCGCGGCGACATCGTCTTCGACAGCGGCAAGCCCGACGGCACACCGCGCAAGCGGCTCGACTGCACGGCCCTTGCCGCCACGGGCTGGCAACCGGCCGTGGCGCTGCGCGACGGCCTGCGGCTGGCCTACCTGGATGCGCTGCAGAGCGGAAGGCTGGCGCATGGCACAGCACCGGCACAACACGTGGAGGCCTGACATGAAACCCCTGCTCCGCCATCCCGGCAAGCGCGCGCGGCCTCAGGCCACTGCGTCCGCAGCGTCCGCAACGTCGGCTACCTCGGCTACCTCGGCCGCCAACGGCGCGGCAGCGTGTCCCGGCACGCTCTGGCCCGGGCAGGTCATCTTTCCCACGGGCAGCGCGGATGCGGGCCTGTGGAGGCGCTGCCTGCAGCAGATGCGCGCCATCTCGCTCAGCCCCGGCGCGCTGGTGGTGCTGGCGGGCCAGAGCCGGCTCGAGAACTGGGCCATGCTGCTGGCCAGCATGGCGCTTGGGCGGCGGCGCGCGGCCTTCTTCCACGGGGCCGCCTTTGCCAGCGTGCCTGGGCGCTTTGGCGCACTGGCAGACGCGGTATTGCTGCGCCATTGCCAGGGCGTCTTCGTGGGCAGCGAGCGCGGCTGCGCGCGCGCCATTGCCGCCGACGTTCCCCCGTGCAAGATCTTTGCTTGCCGCCCGCCGGCCGTGCTGCCGGACGGATTCGATGCCGCCGCCGAACGGCGCGAGCGGGTCGAGCGCGCTGCGCCGCCGCATGCGCCGCATTTCCTGCATGTTGGCGCGCTCACGCACGATCCGGCCCTGGTGCTGCTGCTCTATGCCTTTGCCGGCGCGCGGCAGGCGTGGCCGGCGGCGACGTTATCGCTGGTGGGCACCGGCCGCGCCTATGGCCGGCTGCGCACCATGGCCGACGCGCTCGGGCTGGGGCCGTCGGTACGCTTCCTGGGCGCGATGGCGCCGGCCGACTGCGCCGTGGAGTACCGCAAGGCGAGCTGCCTGGTGCTGCCCGACGCCGCGCAGCGCTGGCACCCGCTGGTGCGCGAGGCACTGAGCTATGGCTGCCCGGTGGTGGTGAGCGTAAACAACGACGACGCCGGCGAACTGATACGCGACGGCGTCACCGGCCTGTATTTCAAGGCGGGCGACGCCGGTGCGCTGGCCAGGTGCCTGGTGCAGGTGCCCACGCGTTTTGCGGATGCCGCCGCCACCGCCGAGCGCTGCCAGGCCGCCGCGCTGGAGGACTCTCCTGCCTCCGCGGGCAGGGCCATGGCGGCTGGCTGCGTGCGGATCATGGCCGCGGACTAGGCGCACGCCGGCATATGCCGGCACGCACCCTGCGCACCGCAGCGGGCGTGACGGCTGCGTACCCATACAGAGCATCGATGCCACTGACGCTACCGTTGCCATGAAGATACTCATGTACTGCCTGAACTATGCGCCCGAGCTGACCGGCATCGGCAAGTACACCTGCGAGCAGGCCGAGTGGCTGGCCGCGCGCGGCCATGAGGTGCGGGTGGTCACCGCGCCGCCGTACTATCCGGCGTGGCGCGTGGGCGAGGGCTATCGCGCATGGCAATACAGCCGCGAGCGGCGGCACTGGGTGGAGGTGTATCGCGCGCCGCTGTGGGTACCGCGCAAGCCAGGCGGCATCGCGCGGCTGCTGCACCTGGCAAGCTTTGCCGTAGCCAGCCTGCCCAGCCTGATGGCCCAGTTGCGCTGGCGCCCGGATGTGCTGTTCGTGGTGGAGCCCCCGCTGATGTGCGCGCCGGCCGCTTTGCTGTTCGCGCGCTGGAGCGGCTGCAAGACCTGGCTGCATGTGCAGGACTACGAGGTCGACGCGGCGTTTGCGCTGGGGCTGCTCCGCCGGCCCTGGCTGCGCCGCGTGGCGCACCGCGTGGAGCATCAGTTGATGATGCGCTTTGACCGGGTCTCGTCGATCTCGCAGGCCATGGTCTCGCTGGCGCGCGGCAAGGGCACGGAGCCCGAGCGCGCGGCCTTGCTGCCCAACTGGGTCAACCTGAGGGAAATCGGCGCCGGCAGCGCCACGCTGGCGCGCCGCGCGCTGGGCATCCCGGCTGATGCCGTGGTGGCGCTGTACTCGGGCAATATGGGCGCCAAGCAGGGGCTGGATGTCATGGCTGATGCCGCCCGCCTGCTCGATGGCCATGAACGCCTGCACTTCATCTTCTGCGGCGACGGCGCCGGGCGCCCCGCGCTGGAGGCCGCCTGCGCGGGGCTGCCACAGGTGCGCTTCCTGCCCTTGCAGCCCGCCGGCATGTTTGCCTCGTTGCTGGCCGCCGCCGACGTTCACCTGCTGCCACAACGCGCCGGCGCCGCCGACCTGGTCATGCCCTCGAAGCTGACCGGCATGCTGGCCAGCGCTCGCCCGGTGGTCGCCACCGCGCAGCCGGACACGGAACTTGGCCGCGTGGTTGCGCAATGCGGCGTGGTGGTGCCGCCGGGCGACGCGGCCGCGCTGGCCGCCGCCATCGACACGCTGGCGGCGCAGCCCGCGCTGCGCGCGCACCTGGGCAACGCGGGCCGGCGCTGGGCCGAGCAGCACCTGGACCGCGACATGGTGCTGGGCGAACTGGAGAAGGCGCTGTTCGCGCTGATCAGGCACCAGCCCGCCGGCGCGCCCAGCACCGCCGGGCTCGGCAGCGAATAGCACACGCCACCGTTCAGGTGTTCAGGTGTTCAGGTGTTCAGGTGTTCAGGTGTTCAGGCGTCCACCGACACGCGATCTTCCACCGAAGCCGCTGCCAGCACCGTGAGATAGATGCTCTCGTACTGGTCCATGGCCTTCTCGGCGGAGAAGTTCCCGGCCCACGCGATCGAGCGCGCGGCCACCTTGGCGCGCCGCGCTTGCGGCCATGCGAGCATCGCGGCCAGCATGTCCGCACCGCGTTGCGCCCAACCTTCCATGTCACCGCTGGCCATCGGTTCAAGCAGCTGCACCTGGTCGCCACCGATCTCGGTCATCGGCGCGCGGTTGGTGGTCAGCACCGGCGCGCCGCATGCCATGGCTTCGATGATGGGCCAGCCAAAGCCTTCTTCCAGGCTCGGAAACAGCATCACGGCGGCCAGTGAGTAGGCTGCCTGCACCGCCTCGGTGGGCAGCCCCGTCAGGAAGCGCACGCTGCCGCCAAAGGCGATTGCCCGCTGGCCCTGCTCGCGCATTTCCGCGGTGGGATCGCCACCGATCATCCACAGCGCCCGCGGCTCGCCGCACTGCCGGCAATAGGCGAGGTAGAGCGCCAGCACGCCTTCGCGGTTCTTGTACCACTGGTTGCCGCCGACATGCACCAGCATGCCTTGCGGATCGGCCGGCACGCCAGCGCGCTGCAGGCAGGCCAGCGCTTCGGTGGTGCCCATCCTGTGGAACGGAAAGTTCATCCCGTTGTAGACCACCCACGCGGCCTCGGGCGCGCACGGATGCAGGCGCCGCAGGTCGCGCATGGTCTTGTTGGAGACGGCGATAAACGCCCTTCCCTGCAACAGGCCCCAACGGATCAGCGACTGGTAGGTGTGCCCGCTGGCCGAAAGCCCGTGCTCGGGGAACTCGCCAGCGAGCGTGCGCAAGGCAATGAAATCATGGCAATGCACCACGTGCGGACGATGGCGCAGCAGCGGCATCCAGATGCCCAGCGCATGATCGGCCAGCACCAGCAAGGTGTCCTTGTCGACCTTGCGCAGACGCCAGAGCGCAAGCATCGGGAACAGGATGTACTGGTCGATGTAGCCCAGCCATTTTCGCAGCCCACCGCGCGCCGGCAGGCGGCACATCACGGCGGCGGGGGTCCATAGTTCAGCCTGGTGGCCGCGCGCGCGCATGCCGTCGATGATCATCGCGGCAAAGCGGTCCATGCTGTGGCTGCCAAAGAAGGCGGGGTGACCCAACAAGATGATTTTCATGGCGATTGAAAAGTGTGCGGATAGCTGGTCGTTGCCGTGTCGTTTTTTTCTGTCCTGATTTCGTCATGCCGATCCGGGACAGGGCTTAGCCGGGGTGATACAAGCGTTGGCTCGCTTGCCGCGTGGCCGCCAGCGTAATGCCGGCAAACACGAAGCCAAGCGCGTTGGCCGTGAGTTGCCCGACTATCGGCCAGGAGGTCAGCCCGAAGATGGCAACGGTCCACATCAGGATGAGAAAAGCGCTGCCGGTGCGCCTGGCCACGCGCAATGCGCGCCACATGCCGTTGATGAAGATCAGCGCCTTGAGCAAGATGCTCAGATAGCCGACCAGGCCCATCTCGCCGATGACGCGGCCGGTCTCGGTTTCGCTGATCACGAACAGCAGGCCGGTCTGCAGGAAGTAGTTGGCCAGGTTGCTGCCAAGCCCGAGCCCGCTCCCAAGCAGGCTCTGCTCGGCCGAAATATCGTTAACACCGAAGAACATCGACTCCACCCGGTCGCCGAAGCTCTCCATCTGCGCCGCGGAACTGAAGCGCTCCAAGGTCGCGTCCACCGCCGAGCTGACGAACAGCACGATGACCACGCTCATGAGGATGGAAACAATGCCCCACGACACCGCCGCCCTGCGCCGTTTTCCCTTGCCGTAGCGCAAGCTTGCCAGCAGCGCGATGCCAAACACGATCGGCAACAGCAGGATGGCCGAACGCGACCCGCTGACCAGCGAGGCGATGAACAGACTGCCGATGACCGCAAGCGAATGCAGCTTGCCCCAGAGCCCCGGCTTCTGCTCGCCCAGTACGGCCTCCAGCGCGAAGGGGCTGACGATCGCCAGGAACAAGGTGTAGCCCAGCGTGAACGAGAAGGTGCCCGTGGTGCGCACCACGTCGGCCGTCACGCGGAAAACCGTATCCGGATCGCCCTCGATCTGACGATTGAGGAAACTCTCCGGCGGTTGAAAATGCTGCATCAGTGCCAGCGGAGCCATGATCAGCAGCATGGCAAGCGCGGCCTTGGAGATGGCTTGCAGGTCCTGCTCCTCGAGCAGCTCGGCCGCGGCGTAGGCAAACCACAGGTACAGCAGCCAGAAGCGCACGCCGATCAGGAAAATGGGCAGCGAGTTGATGCCCGCAGCAAGCTGCAGCAAGCCCCAGAAGCAAACAATGGCCGACCACCACAGCAGCATGCGCACGGTGCGCCGCGCCGGGGTAAAGCCTGAATAGCGCGCCGCGTGGTACAGCGCATACACCACCATCAGGTCGCGCAGCAGGATCAGCGGCATGGTGAGCGAATCCGAGACCCACTTGCGCGCGGCGCCCTCGAACACGGCAATCACGAAGACGGTGATGAAGATCCGCCCGAACACGGTGACGCGCGCCCGGCGGGCTGGCACGGCGGGTTTCGCGTAGGGAAGGGAATGGCTCAGCATAGCGCGCCTACCGTTTCGGCTGCACTCAGGCGGTACCTCGCCCAGGTGTACTTCTGCCCGGCGCTACGGGCATGGGCGCGCGCCCGCTCCAGCTGCGCGCGATCTATCGCCAGGGCCAGCATGCGTTGGTACAGCGCGTCCGCGCAAAGCGGCACCACCCACCCGGCCTGCGGGAATTCATCGATGATTTCTTTCGCACCGACCCGATCCGAGAGCAGCACCGGCGTGCCGCATGCCAGGGCCTCGGCTACCACCATGCCAAAGGAATCGAAGCGCGACGGCAGCACGAAGCAGTCGGCATCGGCAAATACCTGGAACAGCGCCGGCTGCGGCAACGCGCCAAGCTGAAGCACGCCCGGCGTGGCAGCGATGCGCCCGCCCAGCTCCGGCTCCACTAGCGCACCGGCAAGCACCAGCTCCGCCTCCGGCACCCGCTCCCGCACCCGCGCGAATGCGTCAAGCAGCAGGTCGATGCCTTTGCCCACGCGCACCGCCCCGGCGAACACAAAGCGCGGGCCGCCGGCGAGCCGCTGGCGGCGGACGCCGTCCGGCAGCGTTGCGCCAAGCAGGATCGGCTTGAGCTTGGCCGGGGGCACGCCGGCGTCGATGTAGGTACGCGCGGCAAACGCCGAGCAGGTGATGATGATGTCCGCCAGCGCGATCTCCGCATCTTTTTGCGCGTTGATCTGTGCAAGGTAGGTGCGGTCCTCGACCGGCACCATGGCTTCGGCCGCGCGATGATGCACGGAGGGTGCCTCCAGCACGCAGCGCGCGCCGATGCGCCGCGCCGCCTGGAAGGTCCGTAGCGCAGAGTTCTCGTAGGCGACCACCACATCCGGGCGCACCGCCTCCACCCGGGCGGCCACCCATTGGTCGAACAGATGGAAGATCCGGTGCGCGTAGGCCGACCCGGAGCGGCCGACATAGCGATTGAGTCCAAGCTTGAGCACACCGGGAAAAAACACCGGGTGCCGCCGCAGGGCCTTGGGGATGGCGACCTCGCGCACCTTGGCGCGATATCCGGCCGGCAGCCACCAGGGCGGCGCTTCGCCCGGGGCGCGCACCGGCACACCGGACCAGTATTGCTTGAGCATGTCGTGCTCATAAAGCGCCTGTGCCATCTGGTGCGAATGCTGCAGGCCGGGATGCGTGACGAGGGCTTTCATGCTTCGCTCCCCTGTGGGGGGCCATCGAGCCTCGCCCCCGCGGGCACGGCTTGCGCGGGCGGCCCGGCGCAGCGCGTGGGCCGGCCGGGCGGCTGCATGCGCAGCGTGCCCGCCAGGCGCACGCCCTGCACGAAACCACCCCAGCCACCCAGCAATTGCCCGGGCAGGCTGCGTGGACGCTTGAGCAGGCTGTGCGCCAGGAAGTAAGCGCCGGGGCAACTGCGCGACCCCACCAGCAGCTGGAACAGCACCAGCCGCAGGCGCATCGCCGGCGGTGCGTATGCCATCGAGATCGCCGTCATGTTGCAGGTCTCTTCGAAACAGCGCCTGCGCCCATAGCTCTGGCGCTCGTAGTTGTAGCGCGCGGCCGGATAGTGATCGACGATGGCGCCGGGATCGAGCACCAGGCGCCATCCTGCGTGGCGAAGCATCTGGCACATCCACGTCTCGTTGCCGGGCTGCGCGCCCTGCCCCTGCAGCCGCTCGTCAAAGCGCGCGGTGCCAAGCGCCGCCCGGCGCAGGATCCAGTTGCAGCCCTTGAGCGTTTCCACCGCGCGCGGCGCGCCGCACACCCGATGGGTCTCGCCGATGATCCTGCCCCAGCCGTCGCGATAGCCGGCCAGCGGCACATCCGGCACGGCCAGTGGCGCGCCATCGGCGCTGCGCACGACATCACGGCCGCCAGCGCCGCCCACCGCGGCATCGGCAAAGTGGGGCAGCAAGCGGGCCAGCCAGTCCGCGCGCGGCAGCGCGTCGTCGTCCAGGATCGCGAGCAGCTCGCCGGTTGCGTGCGGCAGGCCGGCATTCATGGCAGCCACCACGCCGGGCTCGGTCACCTTGACTACCCGCAACGCCGGATAGCGAGCCTGCGCCGTATTTGCCAGCCACGCCGCCGTGTCGGGATCGTCCGCGCCGCGGCAGACCACGATCAGTTGATCCGGCGCCGGCACGAGCGCGGTAGCGGCCCGCAGGCAGCGCTGGAGCATGTCCGGGCGCCGGTAGGCCGCGCACCAGGCCAGCACCACCGGCACCTGCACGAAGGCAAAATGATTCAGGCCGCGGTTGGCCAGCAACTGCCAGGCGATGCCGACCACGCTGGCAACGCCCGCGCCAAGGCAGGCGATCATCAGTTCGGCGCCCAGCGAGGCGTAGTTCGGCCCCACCAGCCACAGCAGCAACCCCGGCCATGTCGCGGCAAGAAGCACCAGCGCGGCGGCAGGCAGGCAAGCCAGCGCCACCCAGCCGGCAAAGCGCCGCAGCACGCCGTCGCGCGCTTGCGCGAAGCGCGGAATCACATACGCGGCGACCACGGCGCCCACCGGCATCAGCAATTGCCCGATGCGCGACAGCGCGCCCAGCGAGGCCGTTTGCCCGACCGCGCCGTGATAGGCGACGATGGCAAACACCAGTTGCCCCTGGACGCAGTAGAACGCCTCCAGCGGCAATTGCCGCCGCATGATGCGGCCGATGTATTGGCTGTCTTCCGCCTTGCCCGCGCTGCCGGCGTGCGCCGCCAGTGGTATCTCACGCGCGATCCAGCGCCGCACAAACGGCACGCGCAGTCCCGCGAACAGCACGTTGACGAGGGTCGCGCCCAGCACGCCGAGCAGGCCCAGCGCGTAGAGCGCGGACGACAGCACCAGGCGGCCCACGGACAAGCCGGTATCCAGCGCCTGCAGCGCGGGCGCGCGGTTGGCAAACAGCAGCACCTGGTCCACGACGCGCGATTGCATGTCGAAGTACCAGGTCGTCAGCAACAGCGCCAGCAGCAACACGATCAGGAGCACGCCAGCATGGTTGCGATACAGCAGCCACGCGGCGATCGCCAGCACCACCGGCAATAGCCAGGCGGAGAGCTTCCAGCGCTGGCCCATGGCCGCGCAGGCCAGTTCCGCGGCACGCTCCCGGTCCGGCCAGGTCTTGCCCAGCAGCGCGTTCAGGCCAAGCTGGATGCCACCCTTGGTGACGATGGCGATGGCGCCCATGATGAGGCCGACCACGGTGTAGATGGCGTAGTCGCCCACCTCAAGCCAACGGGCCAGCAGCAGGCCGGTGACCGCGCCGATCCCCTGCGAAAGCACCGCATAGACGAGGAATCCGAGCAGCTTCATGGCGGTCCCGCTCCCCGCTCAATGACGCTGTGGCATGACGGCGCGAGCATGGCCTTGCCTCCTCTATCCCGCCGCCGCGTGGTGGACAGGCTGCGCAGCCTCGGTCGCGCCATGGAGGATGTCCAGCAGCCGCTGTGCGGCCTGTCCGGCATGAAAGCGCCGGGCAAAGGACTGCCGCGCGGCAATACGCATGCGCGCTTGCGCGGCGGGCTCGGCCTGCAGCCACTGCCGCAGGCAGGCGGCGGCGCCCTGCGCCGTGTCCGGGCCCACCAGCCCGGCGCCGTCGGCGACGATCTCGCGCCAGATGTTGACCTTGTCGGAGATCAGCACCGGCACGCCGCAGCCGAGCGCCTCGGCCACCGCCACGCCGAAATTCTCCTGGTGCGAAGGCAGGCAGAACACCTCGGCCGCATGAAACGCGCCCCACTTGAGCTCGCCCTTGAGCATGCCGGTCCAGCTCACGCGCGCGGACAGCCCATGCGCGGCAATGCGTTGCTCCAGCATCGCGCGCAACGCGGCGTCGTGCGGTCCGGCCAGCACCAGATGCAGCGCGGGATGCGCTGCGGCCACGCCTGCGAAGGCGTCGACCAGCAGGTCGCAACCCTTCTTCTCGTGGATCCGGCCAAGGAACAGCGCGATGCGCTTGCCGCGCACCTCCGGGAAGGCGCTAAGGAAGGCCTCACGCAACGGCGCGCTGTCCTGCGGTGGCTGCGCCGTGCCGTAGCTTGCCACCACCTCCCGGCACCGATATGGCCAGAACGCGCCGCTGGAGCGCTGCTTCTCTTCGCTGCACGTGAACAGCACGCCGCGCGCGTGGCGCAGGACCCAGTAGTCGCCGACCAGCCAGTAGAGACTCTTCTTCAGATGCTTGAGCGGATAGTGGTCGCGAAACCAGGGGTCCAGCATGCCGTGCGTAAACACAAAATACGGTACCCGCTTGCCACGCAGCGCCAGCCACACGGCCAGCGCGTGGAACTGCCACAGGCCTTCGACAATGACCGCATCGTACTCATCGCAATGCGCGCGCAACCAGGCCACCATGCGCCGGTTGAAGCCGTACTTGAGCGATGACGGCCCCAGCGCGATGACGTCGAGCTCGCTATCGCGCACGCAGGGCGCGTCGGGCGCGTCGCCGCAGCACACCTGCACCTGCACGCCACGCTCGCGTAGCGGCGCGCGCAGCTGGCGCACGCCCTCTATGGGGCCACCACCACCCGGATCGATCGACGAGATCACGTGCAAGATCTTCATTGCCGGGTTCCGGGGGCCGCCGGTGACGAGTCGCCGGACGCGGGCTTGCGCGCGATGAAATGAAACCAGTGCACGTCGCGCAGGTCCTGGCCTTCGCGCACCGGCTCGCCGTTCAGGTTGCCGAACACCACATCGGTGTGCAGCCCTAGCTCCGCGAGCGCGCGCTTTTGCGCGGCGAACTCGGTGTAGACGATCACGATGCCGAACTTGTGGGCGGCGCAAACCCGGATGGCATAGCCATCGAACTCGCGGTTCAGCCGCGAGTGCCGTAGATAGTTGAAGGTGGCAATCGGCAGGTTGCAGATCACCCGCGCGGTATCGATGCCAACCGCGATAGGGTTGGCCGACAGATGCGGAAGCCGCACGAAGCGCGAGAGATTCTCGCGATAGCTGGGCCCACGCATGTTGTGCGTGGAAAACAGCATCAGGCCGCCGGGCCGCAGCACACGCGCGAACTCGCGCAGGATGGCGACGCGCCCCGCGTAGTCGACCGCATCGATGCCGTTGAAGCTGAACATCACCAGCGCGAAGCTGCTGTCCGCAAAGCGCGACATGTTGCGCGCATCCATCTGCATCACCCGCACGCCGGGATGATTGCGCTGGCAGATCTCGACCATCTCGGGCATGTAGTCGACCGCCGTATAGTCGTCGCTCAGCGCGCGCAGCAGCGCCACGGTGCGCCCACCGCCCACGCCAACGTCGAGGATGGGCTGGCCCCGCACTTCGTCCGCCACCCGGGCGATCGCCGCGGCCTCGCCAGGGTCGGTCCAATCGCTGGCGGTGCCGAACCACCGGCGCGCGCCCCAGCTACGCCATGCGTGTTGATTGATGCGATCCTGCGCCGTGCCTGAAGCCATGACATCCTCGTGAAGATGAGCAACGTTGGACCAAAGCGCAGCCGTGCCGCTGGCATGCAATGCCGGGCGGATGACCGTTCTGCCTGCAGTGAGGATGCCGGGGCGGAATTCGGGTTTCTGTACGTTGCCACACACGGGTCGGCACGCCGGGAACAGGCAAGACCGGCGTGCGCCGCGAGGTATGCGGGGCCTTGCTCAGGCGCGGCGGCGGGGTACCGCCAGCATCGCTTTCCTGCAGCGCAAGGGGGGCATCCGGCACCGCGGGCATGCTCGCGTGCCGGCTGGCGCTCTCCCCTCATCCTGATGGCTGAGATGGCTCTCATCCGTTTGTCGCGCGGCGCTCGCCCAAGGCTCATGCCGGAGGCGCAAGAGGGTCGCGGACTCCACCTCGGCGCGCGTTTCAAGATTGATTCGCCACGCGGGCGCGCCACCCGGAAAAGCCGTAAATGCGCTAGCAACACCCCTTTCTGTTGCAGCTGTGAAACTATATTGGCCAATAACTGTTTCAGTCCTGAAACATAATCCCGGCAATTATCCATCACCCATTCGGGTAACCCGCCATGCGGCCACTACCAAGGCTTTCCGGATGATGAGAACAAACCTCTCCAACCCAATTAGAGCGCCGCCAAAGCAACTTGATTTCGTGCAGATCAGACCATAATATGACCTTAATTCGTTTTAAGACGAATGGCATTTTGGGGTGGGTTCAGGGGGTCAGCCTTCCGGCTCGCGGTCAGTTCCCGGCAATAAGAACGGGCGCTCCGGCTTGGCGGTGGTACGGGGATAAATTGGGGCGGCGCGCGTGGAGCACCACGAGGGTCGCGCAGGTCATTATTCCGCTGCGTTCAACCTGTTTCCTACCGCAATCATACGGGGGGAATAACAACATGAACGCACTGCTCATCGAGGGTCACCCATTGCTGCGTCTCGGGTTGCTGCAAATGCTCGAGCGCATCCATGGCGTCGACCACGTCATCACCGTCGACCCGGCCGACGTCGCCCTGCTGGAAGGCAATCATTGCGACCTGCTCGTGTTCGGCATGCCGGCCGACACCGACGCCGGATGGCAACTGCTCAACAAGGTGCGCTCCGTGCTCTCGGCCGATCGCTTGCTGCTGCTCGCCGAGATGATCCCGCTGCAGATTCCCGCGCTCGCCATGGCGCAAGGGATCTGCGGCTGCCTGCCGAAATCCGCTTCGCTGGCGGTGCTGGAAGCCGGCATCCGCCTGGCCATGGTCGGCGGGCAATACGTGCGCGGCCAGAACAACCGCCAGGCCGGCGCGTCAAGCAGCGGATCGCCGGGCCTCTCGGCCGGCAACTATCCTGTAGGTGGACGCATTCCCGTGCTGGCGCCGCTGGCTGACAGCGCGCAATGCAACTCCGCCGGCATGCGCATCCAGGCCGCGCCATCCTCGCGCGAGTCCCTGGCTGCTATGTCTCGCCAGAGCGCTGTCCCGGCCGACGCCGGTAGCACCGCCGGGCACAGCGAGACCGCGTACGACGAAGCCGAGATGCTGCAGATCACCCCGAGGCAATATGAGGTCCTGGTGCTGCTGGCGCGCGGACATCCCATCAAGACTGTGAGCCGCATGCTCAATATCTCGGTGGCGACCGTCAAGAGCCATGCCTGCACCCTGTACCAGCGGCTCAAGGTGCGCAACAAGGGCGAGGCGGTCTACGCGGCGCTCCAACGCGGCGCGTCGCTGGAATGGGTCAGCGGCGACGAGGCCGCGCCGCGCACGGCGGCGCGCACCGCGCCGTCTGCCGGCACCAGGCCGGTACGCACGGTTGCGGAGTACGGCACGGGCGTTTCCGCCGCGATGCGCTGAGGCGCGCTTGCGACGCAACCAACCGGCGGCGGCAGGCGCAAGCCTGCCGCCGTTGTCTTTTCTCCGGGCCGCAGGGCACGCTCTCCAGCATCCGTCGTGTGTCTTCGCCCCGCCCAAGGGCAGGCCCGGTTCGTTCGCCCTGGCGCCTCGCGCACGCTGGTTCCGGCATCGCAGTGCAATGTGTGACAGCGCACCGATTGGCCCCCTCACGCCTCCTAGGATGGCAGCATCGGGGGACTGTCGCAGCGGTTGCGATGTCCCTGTCGCCCAATGCAGGAGGCTGCCGTGAACAAGATCACCGACCATGACGGGCAACACAGGAAGACGCAACGCCAAGGCCGGCCGCTGGCATGCCTTGCCATGCTATGCGCGACCCTGATGCTCGCCGCCTGCGCAAGCTCCCCAGGCATGCACTTCGACCCCAAGGCGCCCGTCGGCGCGGTCGGACCCGATGCCATGCCCAACATCACGCCGATCACGCTGGAGGTGGTGCGCAACCAGCGCACCATGGCGCAGCGCGAGGTCGAGAAGCTGGACGAACTCTACGGCAAGCCGCAGCCCTATCTGATCGGCCCGGGCGACATCGTCTCGGTGGTGGTATGGGATCACCCGGAACTGGTCTTCCCCAACCAGACCTACAGCATCGGCGCCGCGTATGAAATCCCCGCGGTGGGTGGCGGCTCCAATGTGCCCGGCTATGTGGTGAGCGCGCAGGGCGATATCCAGTTTCCCTACGCTGGCGTGATGAAGGTCGCCGGCAGGACGGCGAACGACGTGCGCGACCAGATCGCGAAGGTGCTCTCGCGCGTGGTGCGTGATCCCCAGATGACGGTGCGCGTGCTCGCGTTCCGCAGCCAGCGCATCTATGTCGATGGCGAAGTGCGCACGCCTGGCATGCAACCGATCGACGACGCGCCGATGACGCTGATCGAGGCGCTTAACCGCGCTGGCGGCGTGCTCAACCTGACAGGCGACAACAGCCGCATCCGCATCACGCGCGGCGAGCGCAGCTGGCACGTCAACATCCCCGCACTGCTCGCGCGCGGCATCGATCCCTCGCGCATCATGCTCAAGAACGGCGACATCGTGCGCGTGGAACAGCGCGAGGACAGCAAGATCTTCGTCACCGGCGAGGTGGTGCGCCCCACCAGCTTGCTGATGCGCAATGGCCGCATGACGCTGAATGAGGCCATTGGCGACGCTGGCGGCGTGAACCCGAACACCGCCAACGCAGAGCAGATCTTCGTGATCCGCAAGGCGGCGGACGGCGAACCCAAGGTGTATCACCTCGACGGCACATCGCCCGTGGCCCTGGCCATTGCCGAAGGCTTCGAACTCGAGGCAAAGGACGTGGTGTATGTCGACGCGCGCGAACTGGTGCGCTGGAGCCGCGTGGTCAACCTGCTGCTGCCATCGACGAGCGGTGCGTTCAGCGCCGCCAGCGTGGTCAAGTAAGCGAGGCCGCGATGATCCGCTCAATCCTGGTTGTGTGCATTGGCAATACCTGCCGCAGCCCCATGGCGCAGGGCCTGCTGCGCCACGCGCTGCCCGGCTGCACGGTGAGTTCCGCCGGGCTGGCCCCGCTGGAGGGCGCCGCCGCCGATCCGCACACGGTGCGCCTGCTCGAGGAGGACGGCCTCGATCTCTCAGGGCACCGCGCGCGCACCTTGGACGGGGACATGATCAACGGCGCCGACCTGGTGCTGGTGATGGACACGGAACAAAGAGAAGCGCTTGAGCGCCAGTATCCGCAGGCACGCGGCAAGGTCTACCGCCTTTGCGAATTCATGCACGCCGACGTGCCCGATCCCTATGGCTGTTCGCAGAATATGTTCAGGATCGTGCTGGGGCTGATCAAGCAAGGGGTCGATTCATGGTCGGTGCGCATTCGCGCCATTGCACAGGATCAATGTCACGGGGAGGTCGCATGAACACGTTCAATCCAAACGAGGCATTGCCGGGGGGATGCACTCAGCGGGAAAAACCGGTTGACCTGACCGGCTATCTCGACGTGCTGATGCGCTATCGCTGGACCTTCATCCTGATCGCGGGCACGGTCTTCGCCCTGGGCGCGACCTACGCGTTCTTCACCAAGTCCGTCTACCGTACCGATATCGTGGTGCAAGTGGAGGACACGGGGAGCAGCGCCAACACAAAGCTCGCGGGCAGCGTGGCGCCGGTCTTCGACGTCAAGCCGGCCGCCGCCGCGGAGATCGAGCTGCTGCAATCGCGCATGGTGGTGGGCAAGGCAGTGGAAAGCCTGAAGCTGTTCATCGATGCCAGGCCGAGCTACTTTCCGCTGATCGGCCAGGCGCTGGCACGCTACAACCCTGGCCTGTCGGAACCCGGCCTCTTCGGCTGGGGCGGCTTCGTCTGGGGCGACGAGCGCATTACGGTAGACCGCCTCGACATGCCGACGCGGCTGGAAGGCACCAGGATGACGGTGACGGCCCTTGACGGCAAACGGTACCGGCTGAAAGTCAAGGGCGAGCAGGCCATGGCAACGGGCACCGTCGGCCAGCCGCTGGTCGTGCCAACCTCACGCGGCAACGTCGAGATCCTCATTACGGAACTGGAAGGCAACCCTGGCGCCACCTTCAACGTGACGCGGCTGCCTCGGGCCATTGCCATCGCGCGGCTGCAGCAATCCCTGCAGATTGCCGAGCGCGGCAAGTCGAGCGGAGTGATCGGCGTCACCCTTGAAGGCCCGGACCCGGACCTGATCGCGGCAACGCTCAACGAGATCGGCAGCGAGTATGTCGACCAGAACGTGCGCCGCAGGGCGGAGGAAGCCGAGAAATCCCTGGCCTTCCTCGACCAGCAGCTGCCGCAGGTCAAGCAGCAGGTCGAAACCGCCGAGACGCGCTACAACGCGCTGCGCAACCAGCGCGGCACGATCGACCTGACCGAAGAGTCGAAGCTGATCCTCTCGCAGTCCGTGCAGATCCAGACGCGCCTGCAGGAGCTGCGCGCGAAACGCCAGGAACTGGTGACGCGCTTTACCGGCAACCATCCCAGCATCGGCATCATCGATGAGCAGATCGGCAGCCTGAATGGCGCGCTCGCCGGCGTGACCACGCGTATCCAGAAACTGCCCGAAGTGGAGCAAAACGTGTTGCGCCTGCTGCGCGATGTCAAGGTCAGCACCGAGCTTTACCAATCGCTGCTCAATGACGCCCAGCAGCTCAAGCTGACCAAGGCCAGCAAGGTGGGGACCGCGCGCATGGTCGATCCGGCCGAAGTGCCCTTGCAGCCCGTGCGGCCCAACCGGTCGCTGCTGGTGATATTCGCGGCCATGCTTGGCACCGTGGGCGCGCTGATCGTCGTGGGCCTGCGCCACATGCTGGACGGCGGCGTCGCCGAGGCCGACGATATCGAGAACCTGACAGGGTTCACGGTGTACTCCACCATCCCGTTCAGCCCGGAACAGTCGCGCCTGGTCACGCAGGGCAACCCGAACGCCGCGCTGCTGGCCTGCCAGATGCCTGACGATCCCGCCATGGAGAGCTTGCGCAGCTTCCGCACCGCCTTGCAGTTCTCGCTGCTTGGCAACCGCCATCCGGTGGTGCTGGTGACGGGCCCGGCGCCCGGTGTCGGAAAGTCCTTCATCTGCGCCAACTTCGCCGCGGTGCTCGCCGCCGGCGGCAAGCGTGTGATGCTGATCGACGCCGACCTGCGGCGGGGCAGCCTGAACCGGCGCTTCGACACCGACCGCGGCCCCGGCCTGACCGATCTGCTGCAGGGCGCGCCGGTGGAACCCGCCGTGCGCAGGCAGGTTGTGCCCGGGCTGGATTTCATTCCCACTGGGACGCTGCCCGAGCATCCCGCGGACCTGCTGCTGAGTCCCGCTATGGACGCGTTGCTCAACGCGCTAAAGGCGAACTACGACATCGTGCTGATCGACACGCCGCCAGTGCTGGCCGCCTCGGATACCGGAATCCTCGCTACCAAGGCGGATGCGGTCTTCATGGTGGCCCGGGCGGACTCCACTACCGTGGATGAACTGGAAGCCGCGGGCAGGGCCATCAGGCAGGTGGGCGGGGAAGTCAAGGGCGTGCTGTTCAACGGGTTGAATGTGCAAGGGCGGTGGTATCGGGCGCATTACAACTTCGGGAAGTACCGGTATCTGAACTATCGGTACCAGGACGTGGATACGGTGCAGAGCCGGTAGGGCTGCCCCGCGCAGCGCGCAATCGAAGGCGCCGGGATCCGGCGCCTCTTCTTTCGTCGTTGCACGGGGGCCACGAGGGCTCGCCGCCCGCGCTCAGGCGCTCGCCGTGCCCGACACCGCTTCCGCCAGCGCGCCGGAGCTGTCCTCGTCCGCCTCGCTCACCTCGCCCGGCTCGCCACGCGCCAGCTGCGCCTCGACGTAGCGCACCAGATGCGCCGCCAGCGCGGCGCGGCTGTCAGCAAGAAACAGCGAATGATCGAACGTGGGCAGGGTGCGCACGCGGATGTTGCCCAGGCCCTGCAGCGCTTCGAGGTTGCCGCCAAAGCGGTCCTTGGCTTCTTCCAGCCCGATATCGCTCATGCCGTAGAGGAAATCCGTCCGCACGCCGCGCCGGTCGAGCTCCCGCATGGCCGCCCGCGCGAAGCCGGTCACGGTGGTGGTGTCGTCGCTGCCGCGCCAGCGCGCCACGACGGCTGCGCCGCGTTGCAGCGCGCGCCGCGTGCATCGGCGTGCGAAGCCGGACAGGATCGGCCAGACCTTGACCTGGCCGCGCCACAGCCGCCGCCAGTTCTGCGCGCGGCGCACGGCCGCCACGTAGCCTCGCATGGACTGCACCCGTTCGTTCACCGCGGCGGTGTCGGCATCGTCCCAGCGGAATTTCGCCAGGTTGGCAAGGACCAGGCCGTTGACCGCCGGATTGCGCAGCGCCACATGCAAGCTGATGAACGCGCCCGAGCAAACCCCGGCCATGACGATGCGCTGGTACCCCTGCGCGCGCAGCCAGTCGACGGCGGCACTGGCATCGTCGCAGGCGCTCTGCGCGTAGACCGCGGGAATGCTCATCTGGCGAGCCGGGGCCGGACTATCGCCCAGCGTGGAGAGATCGAGGCGCAATGCGGTGACGCCGTGCCGGGCCAGCTCGCGCGACAGGCTCACGAAGACCCGCCCGTCGCCCACATGATGGTTGCCGCCGGTATTGGGAAAGAGCACCGCGACATCGCTCGCGCCGCGCCGCGCGGGCTGGCAAAGAATGCCGAACTGGCGCCCGCGGTCCAGCCATACCCGTTGCTCGCGCACGCCGTCCACCTCGCACTCCAGCGCAAGGCTCTCATGGCCCGGCGCAGGCCGGCCGGGCGCGGCGCCGCGGCGCCCGGCGGCGATGGCCGGGCGCACCCAGGCCAGCACCTCTTGCCAGGCGCTCTCAGGCACCTGCGCGTACTCGGCGGCTTGCATCATGCCGGGATACTCGCCAAAGGTGCCCAGCGTGACTTCAGCCCCCGAGCCGCGATAAAGCGTACCCATTTCTGCGACGGGGGAGGTGGCGCCCGGCCAGGCGTCGAGCAGCAGCACGCGCGGCGCGGGGCAGCCTTTGCGGCGGGTCAGGCGCAGGCCTTCGAGCGCCGTCACGGTGTCGGGCTGGAAGCGATAGGCCAGCACGTCGAGCGACCCGTCGGTGGGCGGCGTGAGCTCGATGTCGGGGATGACGTTGTTGACCCAGCTAGTGTGCAACGCGCGCAGCTCGCGCAGATAGGCGCGCCCGCTCACCACCGGCGCCAGCAAGACCAGGCCGGCCACGGCACCGGGCTCGCGCGCGGCCAGTGCCTCGGCGGCGAGCACGGCCAGCGTGGCCCCCAGGCGCAGGCCGCACAGCACGACCCGGCTCACCGCGGCCTGCTCGCGCAGCGTGGTTACCGCGGCCAGGATGCCATGCACACACCAGGCAATGTGCTCGGCATCCGCATCGGTACCGGCGGAGTCACCGGTGCCGGGATAGTCGAAACGCAGCACAGGCAAGCCCGCGGCGGCGAGGTCTGTGGCCAGGTGGCGAAACGCCCGGTGGGACCACATCGCCTCGTGGCCGTGCGGGTTGCACAGCACCACGCCCGTGGTGCCTGGCGCCTCGTGCAGCCAGCCGGCACAGCCCTCGAACAAGACCGGTTTCATGACCTCTCCCAGCGAAAAATGAGGCATTGGCCCCAGGCATTGGCGCACGCAGAAACGGGTACGCTTTGCCTGCTGATGTTGTTAGTTCGTGTTCGTGCGCCATGCCCGCCGGCGGCTACCGACCTGGCACAAGCCATCAAAATCCGTGCCGCGGCCCGCCCAACGGCCCTGATCGGCCACCACAGGCTGCGATTTTCATGACAACGCGCAACGTGCGGGGCACGCTGCGCGCAGGTTGCGAGGCGGCGTTTCACAAGGTCCAGGCGCACGCAGAAACGGGTACGCTCATGGCGATTTCCCTGGCATCCCCGGCTATCAGGCGGCCGGCATGGAGCCACGGCCCGCCTGCTGCTCCGCCGTGCCGTCCCGTGCGGGGCGCGACTCCAGCGCCAGCGCTTCAGGCTGCGCGGCCGGCAGCGGCAGCCCCAGGTACGGGCTCATCGCGGCGAAGTCCGCGCGGTTGCTGCGCCGGCGCGTGACGCCGTTAAGCATGCCGCCGGCAAGCCGCGCCCCGGCGCGAGCCAGGCGCTTTAGCGTCTCGTCCACTTGCGCGGCGGGCGTGACATCGGCGCGCACCACCAGCAGCGTCGAGCCGGCCAGGTTGGCGACCAGGGTGGCATCGGCCACGGCCAGCACCGGCGGCGTGTCGATGATGATCAGGTCGAAGCGCGCCTTGCAGGCCTGCAGCGTCTCGGCCAGCGCCGGCATCATCAGCAGCTCGGAGGGATTGGGTGGCATCGATCCGGCGGTGATCACCGAAAGCCCCGACACCACGGTGGGCCGCATCACCGCCGCGAGCTCGGCATGGCCCGCGAGCAGTTCGGCCAGCCCCGGCTCGGCGGCCTGGTCGAACCAGTTGGCAACCTTGCCGCGGCGCAGGTCGGCATCGATCAGCAGCACGCGCTGGCCAGCCTCGGCGAACAGCACGGCCAGGTTAACGGATGCAAAGGTCTTGCCGGTGCCCGGTGCCGGGCTGGTCACGGCCAGCACCGCATCGGGCGCGTTGCGCACGGCGAAATGCAAGGCCGCGCGCACGCTGCGCAGGCCCTCCACCGCGAGCGCGTGCGGCGAGCGCCGCGCCAGCAGGAAGCGGTCATGCAGCCCGCACCGCAGCAGCCGATCGGCCTCGCCGCTGGAGAACCCGCCGGGCTCGGCCAAGGCGCTGCCAGGCGCGGGCGCATACAGGCGCGGGGCGGGCTGGGCGGCGAAGCCCATCATCATGCCCAGGCGGCGATGCACCTCGGACTGGTGTTCGAGCTCGGTCTGCTCGCTGCTGAACGCGATCTCGCCGAGCATGGGCATGCCCAGCCGCGCCTCGGCATCGGCTGCGTCGGCCACCGAGGGCCTGTAGCGCTGCCGCGCGGCCACGCCGGCCAGCGCGAGGCACAGCCCAAGCAGCGCGCCGCCGCCGGTCAGCGGCCACGGGCCAACCCCGTCGGGGCGGGCGGGCGGAAGCGCCGCGTCGACGATACGCATGTTGTTGGTGCGATCCGACTGCACCAGCGAGAGCTGCTGCACCCGGTTGCGCAACGTCATGTACATGTCCTCGGCCACCTTCACGTCGCGCGTGAGCGCCACGGACTCGCGCTCCGTCTCCGACAGGTTCTGCATGCGCGAGTCCATGTCGCGGCGCACCTTGCTGAGCTCCTGGATCTGGGTGTCGACCGTGCGCACTTCATTGCTGTCGGTGGTAAAGCGTTGCAGCAGGCGGGTGCGCTCCAGCCGCAGCGCGGCGATCTGGCGCTGGTAGTCCATGCTGCCGTTCAGGTACGACTGCGCGTCCTGGGTCGGCGCCATGGTGCCGCTACGGGTGCGGTAGCGCGTGAGCGCGGCCTCGGCGCGCTCCAGCTCGCCCTGCACGCGCGGCAGCTCGCCGGTGACAAAGGCAAGGCTGCCGGCCGCATCGTCGCGGCGCTGGGTGGTCTGGCTGTCGATATACGCTTGCGCCACGCCATTGACCAGCGCGGCGGCCAGCTTGCGATCGGGGTAGCGCCACGAGATGCGAACCGTGCCGGCGTCGCGTGTGTGTTCGTCCACCACCAGCTCGCGCGAGATGGCATCCACAGTGGAAAGCGGATCGCGGCGGATCAGTTCGAAGCGCGTGCCCGGCTGCGCATCGAGGTTGGCCACCTGCAGCTCCACATCGTTGCCCGCACCCAGCTCGCCCGCCACGCCCTCGAACAGCAGCGCATTGCCAGCATACAAGCGATAGTGGCCCTGCGGCTGGACCTCCAGCGTCAGCGGCACGTTAAGCAGGCGCTCGGGCACCGCCAGGCTTTCGATCTGGATGCGCTCGCCGCCCCAGGCGTAGCCCAGGCTTTCCGGCCAAGGGGCCATGGCTTGCCCTGGCTCGGCAAAGCGCGCCACCAGCGCACCCACCAGCGGCGCGCGCAACGGCACCGCCGAGACGTCCAGGTGCAGCCGCTCCACCACGGGCCCGACCACTGCGCGGCTGGTCAGCATGCCGGCATCGAACGGGGCGGCGGGGCCGGCCTGCGCCGCGCCGCGCGCGCCGGCATTCTGGCCTGCGTCGTGTGGCTCCACCTGCACCAGTGCCTCGACGCGATAGCGCTGCGGCATGGACAGGGCGACCAGGGCACCGATGGCGCCACCGGCGAGCGTCAGCGCGACGATCCAGCCAAGGTGATCGACTAGTGCGCGCGAGCCGTGCGCTCGCGGCTGCGCCGGCTCATTTGCAGCCGGCGACGCACCGGCAAAGGTCAACCTGTTCACGGCAATCTCCCTGACCCAACCCCACTCCCGCCTCAAGCACTGGCAAGCGCCGGCAGCAAACGATCGAACTCGCGCTTGACGAGCTTGTAGCACTCACAGGAATGTGCCTCCAGCCCATGCCGGTCGAGCACCGTGATGTGCCCGCGGCTATGCTGGATCAGGCCCAGGTCCTCCAGCTTGCCGGCGGCCTCCGTCACCCCTTCGCGGCGCACGCCCAGCATGTTGGCGATGACCTGCTGGGTGATCACCAGCTCGTTGGACGCCATGCGATCGAGGGCCAGCAGCAGCCAGCGGCAAAGCTGCTTGTTGAGCGAGTGGTGACGATTGCACACGGCGGTCTGCGCGATCTGGGTGAGCACGGCCTGCACATAGAGCAAGGTGACGCGCTGGATGGCCGGGGAGTGCGTGAATTCCTGTTTGAGCGTGGCGGCGGAAAGGCGGTAGGCAAAGCCCGGCGTGCGTACCTCGACGCGGCAGGGCATGGTGTCGCCACCGGTCAGCACCGGGATGCCGACGAGGCCTTCATTGCCGATGGCGGCGATCTCGACGGTGGCGCCGTCCTCCAGCAGCGACAGCATCGAGACGATGGCCGTCGTGGGGAAATAGACATGATGGATGCGCTGGCCGGAATCGGTCAGCAACTGCCCGGCGCGCATGCGTACCAGCTCAAGATTCGAGGACAGTGCTTCCCAATCGTTGCGCGGCAAGGCGCCAAGCACATGATTGACGTGCAGATCCGAACGCTGACTGATCATGACTCTCTCCCCGTGACCAGCCGTACGAACACCTCGACCGAAGCCGGCCCGCCGTGATCCGGAAGACCCGCGCCGACCACCTTTTCTCTGACCCTGGTTCGCACGGCATTTGTGCTTGTATTAAGTGCCATATGTGGCCCTGCCAACAGTAGCCGCACGGCTGAAACCTGATCATCCTTCGGTAGGTGTGAGAGCGCGGCCGGGGCCGCATCGCCGGTGCGCGGCAATGACACCTAGGCGGCGCTTCGCACCGTCATCGCCTGGCGTTTTTCCGCCTCTTCAGGCGCATGGCGCGCTGTAGGCAATCGCGCGGCGCGCATTGAGCGCATTGACCTCCCCCATCGGGATGGGATCTGCCTGCGCGCGGCCTACACCCTGCGCGCCTTCACGGCCTCCACCTTGCTGGCCGTTATCGGGTAAGAGTTTCACGCGCCGCTGGCTGCCGGGCGCGAGATGGAACCAGTCGTGTTCCGCGCGAAAGGCGATATCGTCGATGTGCACCCAGCGCGCAAAGCGCCGGGTCGATACCGTGAGCCACCAATCGCCATCCTCGCGCGCCACGCCCACCGTCAGCTCCGGCGGCTCGAGAGCGGCCGCGCTGCGCTCGGGCAGGTAGCAGGCCTGGCTCAGCAGGGCGCCGTCGCTGGGATCGACCAGCGCGGCGCGCACCACGTCATGCAGGCACGGCCCGAAGCGATAGGCGTATGTGAAATCGAAAAAGGCCCCTGCCAGCGCGGCGCCGCTGATGTGCTGCGTGGAGCGCGGGGCCAGGCACACATCGCGCGCGACATCGAGTAGCGCGGTCTCGCCGCCGCGCCAGCATTGCAGTTGCAGGCGCACATTGCGCGGCGTGGCGCGCTCATTGATCAAGTGCAGGTGAATGCCATTGAGGCCTTCGTCAGTGATCAGCACCTGCAGCGGCTGCCACACCTGGCGCAAGGCATGCCAAGCCGACTTGGGCCGGGCCAGCGCATCGACAATGCCCCAGCCCGCGCCCGGCAGCAGATCCTGCAGCTGCCACACCAGGCCGCCCGAGCAGGTCGAGCCCGCTCGCCGCCATTCGCTGAAGACGTCGGTCATCAGCTCCGCCACCACGGCGCGGGACAACGCCAGGTAGCGCGCCGTGTCCTCGTAGCGCAGGCGCGGTGGGTCCACCTTGAACAATTCTCGCAAATAGTAGTCGCGCACGTCTTCGAAGTCCCAGCCGCTGCCGGCATCGCGCGGCACACGGGCCTTCCAGCGCGGATCATGCACGGGCGGCACCGCGAGCGCGTCCGCCAGGGTGCGTGCGC
Source organism: Cupriavidus sp. 01L46 (assembly GCF_056399905.1). Lineage (NCBI taxonomy): Bacteria > Pseudomonadati > Pseudomonadota > Betaproteobacteria > Burkholderiales > Burkholderiaceae > Cupriavidus > Cupriavidus sp. 01L46. The sequence continues at coordinate 123,680 of NZ_JBFTSF010000001.1, read as the reverse complement.
ATGGCACGTTGGAGAACGCCAGGCACTCCGAGGTAAACCGCACATTGGCGCGGCGCGCGTCGTCAAGCGGGCGCTGGTACGCGCCCACGCCGTAGTAGTGCGTCACGCCGCTGTCGGCCTGGAAGGGCCATGCACCGCCGCACGGCGAGTTGCGCACATAGACCGCGTCGGGATGCCAGGCCGCAATGCACGCCGGAATGATCTCGTCGAACAAGGGCTGGCGCCAGCTGGCCGCAGGCGTGCCCATCATCGCGGCCTGCTGCTCGGCTTCGCTGCCGCCGCACAGCACCGCCACGCTGGGATGGTGGCGATGCGCCGCCAGCCACTCGCTGACCTCGCGCGTGGCCTGCGCCATCAGCGGGCGCGCGGCCTCGGCGCTGGCCGAGTAATCGAAGTTCGCGAACATGAAATCCTGCCAGACCAGCAGGCCAAGCGCGTCGCACGCGTCGAAGAAGGCCTCTCCCTGGTAGCAGGTGACGCCGCTCACGCGCACCATGTTCATGCCCGCGCCGTGCGCCAGCGCAAGCCACTTCTGCACTTGGTCGGGCGCATCGGCGTGGCCGGCAAGGTCGTGGCTGGTCCAGCAGGCCCCGCGGCAGAAGATGCGCTCGCCATTGATGCGCAGCGCAAACGCCTGGGCGTCCTCTTCTCGGTCCGCCAGGCCGTCGGTGCTGCCATGGACGGTTCGGTCGAGCTCGATACGGCGAAAGCCAACCTGCCCGCACGCGATGCGCTCTTCGCCCAGCCGCAGATGCACCGCATAGCGCTCGGGCTCGCCATGCGTGTGCGGCCACCACAAGCGCGGCTCGGGCACGGCCAGCTCGCCCTCGTAGGCGATGCCGCCGGTGCCCGCGTCCACGGCTTTCATGGGTGCCTCGCGGCCATCGGCGCACAGCATGATCGCCATCGCCGGCGGCAGCGATGCCACGTCGCGCAGGCGCAGCCGGATGACGCCACCCTGCGCGGCATCGGCGGCCAGGCTTGCCTGCAGGTCCAGGCGCGCCGTCAGCAGCGGGCTCGCGTCGGTGGCAAGCGCCAGCAGGTCGATGCCGCGCCAGGGCCCGATCGTGTGCACGCTTGGGCACCAGCCGGGCATGTGGCCGAGCAGCGTGGTGCGGACCAGGCGCAACGCGGGCGGCGTGATCATGCGCGGCCTCCAGCGCACCGGGCCGCGCTGCGCGCGCAGCCAGCGGTGCAGCGAGCGGAAGCACAGGCAGAGCACATGCTCGCCATCGAGATGGAGCTCGGCCTCGAACGCCGTAAACATGTTCTGCGCGTCGAGCACGCGCACCTCATCCAGCCAGACCTCGGCCACGGTGGCCAGGCCGTGCAGGCGCAGCCGGTACGCGCCCGCGCCGGACACCGTCACGCGGTACCAGTAGTCGTGGTCGTGCAGCGGCCGCGGTGCCGCCGCCTGCCATTGCCCCGCAGCCTGAAGCGCCTGTGCCACCGTCCCGGGCACCTGGGCCGCCATCCACGGGCCGCGCCCGGCCAGCGCCGCGGGCGATGCCACGGCGCCGGCGGGCGTCTCCAGCAAGGCCCAGTTGCCGGCGAGCGGCTGCCGGTGCACGGGCCGCCCGGGGACGGGTGTCAAGCCAAGCGGCGCATGCATGGCAGGCACCCTCAATACTCGGCTTCGCCCACGTAGCCCGCCAGCGCCGGCACCGCGGCCTCGTAGGAGGCCTCGAGCTGGTCCAGGCAATCCCGGCAGCGATCCACGCGGCGGCTGATGATGGAGCGCACCAGGCGGAACTGCATCACCATGGCCTCGGACGCGAGCTTCTGGCACGCGCCCGCTATGCTCTCAGGCATCGGCTGGCCATGCTGCGCCAGCCAGCGCAGGTACTGCCCGAGCAGCTCGAAGTTGGCGCCCAGCTGGCGCAGCACGCTAAAGGCGTAGGGATGGAAGGTCTGCTCGCCACCGGCCATCAGTGCTTCCTGATGCGCGGGAAACGCCGTGCGGAATGCCGTGATGGGATTCTGGCGCGGACGGCGCGCCAGGTGCTTGCGCAAGAGCGCCAGCGAGGCGCGCACCAGCATCGTTCCTTCCAGCGAGGGGAACCGGCGGCGCGCCACCTCGGCATAGGGAAACAGCAGGTTCACGTCGTCCGCCAGCGCGGGCAGGCGGCGGAACAGCCCGGCGTAGTCCTCGCCGGTGGCCACGTGATAGCCCTCGTTATGGTAGTAACCCACGGACTGCGCCTCGGGCATCATCACGTCGATGCCGATGGTGGTCTTGGTATGCTCGCGCCGGTACGACGTAGCCCGGTTGTCCGGCAGGTAAAATCCATCCACCTCGAGCAGCACCACGTGGCCGCGGCAGGTCTGCCCGGCGACGCGGTCTTCCATCGACTCATACAGCGACAGCTCCTGCACCACCACGCCGTAGAGACGTTCGAGATCGTCCGGCGGGTATTTGAAGAAGGTGAACTGATCGCCCTCGAAATCCTGCGACACGGTGAATCCGAGCGCCGCAACCGGGTCCAGCTCCCAGCCGTGCAGCAGCTCGATCCACAAGTCCACATAGCAGTTGGTCTGCGGCCAGACGGGATTGCCATTGTGCAAGGCGTGCGACACGTGCATGCCGCGCTCCAGGTTCCGCGGGTCAACGAGCATTACAGCCCTCCCAGGGTGGCGCGTACGTCCTTGGGCCACAGCGACAGGTCGAAGCCGTGGTGGCGCAGCAGCGCCAGCGTCAGGCGCTCGATGCCAAATCCCGCGCAGCCGGTGTGCGCCGGCTCGCCGTCGGCGGTACGCAGCGTCCACACCTGGCCGAAGTGGTCCATGTGGTAGTTGAAGCTCATGCACGCCGTGGGCGGGGCGCCCTCGTTGATCGGGACCAGCAACTCGAACTTGAGCTTCAGCTCGCGCTGGCAGTCCGCCACGATCTTGCCGCCACGCCCGAAGAACGGGTCATTGGCCACCTCCACCTCGTGCGGGAGCTCGAGCATGGTAGCCAGCTGCTGGCCGCGCTCCATCCACAGCTGACGAAAGGCGATGATCTGCCCGGCGTTGCCCAGGCGCACGTACTCGCGCTGGCGGAACATCTGCATGCGCGCCGGATCGATCGAAGGCTCGTGGCGGAAGCAATATGACAGCACATCCACCACCAGCCCCTGCGGCGGCATCGGGCCGCGCCGCGCCACCGCCGGATAGATCGGGTAGCACGCGGCCGGCGTGAGCACCACGCGGGTCGGCCGCTGCTCGTCGGCCCATTCCTCGCCTGCCTCCATCCGTGCAAGCAGGCGATGATGGTCGCGATCGCTGCCGCAAAAGCTGTGCACGGTGCCGGCCAGCTGCGGAAAGCTCTTCAGGTAGCCGCTAGCCTCGAAATCCTCGCGCGACATGGCGGGCGGAAAGCGCATCACTTCCGCGCGCTGGTCGGCACCGAGCGCAGTGACGGCCACGTTCAGGCCGTCCGCGATGGCCTCGAACACCGCGCTGCGGCCATAAACGCCATCGACCCCGCTCGGGATCAGCAGGCCCGCCTCGATCAATGCCTGCTGGTAGCGCCGCTGGCCTGCCTGCGGATCGCTGTACGAAGGCGTAGCGGCCGACGCGGCGGCGGCGTCCGCGGGCGCGGAGTTGGCGCGATCTTCCACGCTGACGTTGGCATCCATGTCGTGCTCCTTAGCTGGAACGCTCGGCCAGCAGCAAGCTAGCGGTATTGGTCAGGATCCGGTCGTTGTTGATCATCAGCGGCGCGGACCAGAGATCGCGCAGGTGACGCCCGAGGCTGTAAGGCGTGCCTTGCTTGTAGCCGGCCATGCCGCAGATCATCATCGCCTGCTGCACCACCTCGATCGCCATCGTGCTCACACTGGTCTTCAGGCCGTTCATCTCCGCGGCGAGCGAGAACAGTGCCGACACCGAGAGGCCCGCGTGACGCTGGCGCTGGTGCTCCAATGCGAGCTCAAGCCGCCCTTCCATCATCTGCACCATCGCCACCGCATCGGCCACCCGCGTGGCCGACGGCGGAAGCGACCCCGGGCGCGCACGCGCCTGCCCCTGGAAGAAGGCCTTGGCGCGCTGCACGGCATCGCCAGCGATGCCGGTCCACAAGGCGGCCCACAGGATGTGCGAAACCGGCGTCATGGTGCCGTCCGCGATCTCGCCGAACGCCACCGGCAGGATCTGCTCGCAGGCGCCGCGCGCTTCCAGGCGAAAGCCGTTGCTGCAGGTACCACGCATGCCAAGGGTGTCCCACGTGCTGAGGCTCTGCAGCGTGAAATCGTCTTTGAGCAGGCACACCATGACCTGGTCCGAGGGCGAGGCATCGGCATGGCGGCGCGCGGTGGCCAGGATGGCGTCGGACTGCGCGCCATAGGAAATCGTGGGCGCCATCTTGAGCAGATGGAATCGGTCGTTCTCGACATTGACGGCGCAGCCGCTGTTGCGCAGGGCGCCGCCGATGGCTTCCTCGGACGTGGCCGAGGCCAGCAGCAATTGCTCTGAGGCAATACGTTGAAGCAACTGCTCGTGCCAGGGGTTACCTGTTCCGTGCTCGACGATGCAGGCCACCTGGATCTGGTGCATGGCGTAGACCATGCCGGCCGAGGAGCAGGCCGCACCCAGCACGCGGCAGATGGCCGCGACCGTGTCGAGCGACGCGCCTGCGCCGCCGTGCGCCGCGGGCACCATGGCGCTAAGCAGCCGGTGCTGCCGGATTGCAGTAAACGCGTCGTGCGGGAACGCTGCGTCGCGGTCGACCTGATCGGCGTGCTTGGCCGCTTCGAGCGCGGCAAGCTGCGCCGCCGCCATCAGCTCGGCGGCAGTGCTGTGCGCAGCCATCGGGCGTGCCAGGTCCACGCGGGCTAAGGGGGGGCTCATGCTGCCTCCTGTTGCCGTCTTAGCTGCTCGGCCGCCGCTGCCAGCGAGTTGACGCTGCGAAAGAGCTGCCGGGTCAGCATGGCGTCCGGGATCTCGATGTTGAATGCGTTTTCGATTGCCAGCATCACATGAACGGTGGCAAGCGATGACAATCCGGCTTCGTAAAGATCGGCCTGGTCGTCGAGCGCGTCTACCGACACGTCGAGCCGCGCCACCTCGGCAAGAATTTGTCGAATGGTTGCCTTCATCACTGGTTCTCCTCGGTGAGGATGCTCGGGTCTCATCATTGGGCCGCAGCTACCGGCCGGTTTCGGTGCGCTGGCCCACCAACTTTGCATGTAGGTTGGCGGCGCGGGCGCACTGGGGGAGAAGGACTCAGAACGCCTCGCGTCCCGTCCAGCCATACAGCGCCGTGCGCAAGATAATGTGCAGGTCCAGGCGGAAGGACCAGTTGCGGATGTAGAAGATGTCGAACTCGATGCGCTGGCGCATCTTCTCTACCGTGTCGGTCGGGCCGCGAAAGCCGTTGATCTGCGCCCAGCCGGTGATGCCGGGCTTGACCCGGTGGCGCAGCATGTAGCGATCGATGACTTCCTTGTAGAGTTCGTTGTGCTCGATGGCGTGCGGGCGCGGGCCCACCACCGACATCTCGCCACGCAGCACGTTGATGAACTGCGGCAGCTCGTCCAGGCTGGTGCGGCGCAGGAAGGCACCGATGCGCGTGACGCGTGCATCGCCGCGCACGGCCTGGGTCACGCAGCCCGCGTCTTGATGCTGCACCATGGTGCGGAACTTGTAGACGTGGAACGGCCGGCCATCCATGCCCAGGCGAGTCTGGCGGAACAGGACAGGGCCGGGAGACGAGCGCTTGACCAGCACGGCGATCACCAGCAGCAGCGGCGACAGCCCGACCAACGCCGCCAGCGCGAAAGCGCGGTCGAAGCTGCCCTTGAGCAAACCCGTGATGCCCGACTGCGGTGGGCTGTTCAGGTCGATGACCGGCAGGCCGAGGAAGTCGCTGAAGCGATGGCCGAGCAGTTCGACCGCCATGATGTCGGGCACCCAACGGATGTCGATCAGGTCGTTGCGGAAGTGGGAGACCACGTCATAGAGATCGCGGCACGCAGCCATCGGCAGCGTCAGCCAGATCTCGCGCACGCCGTTGTTGCGCACGAACGTGCAGACCTGCTCCAGCGAATCCAGCCGCGTTACGCCCGCGGGCACCGGCTGCTCCATGCCTTCGTCGTAGATGCCGGCCACGTCGTAGCCCGCGCCGCGATTGTTCCGTACGCGCTGGTACATCTCGTGGCCGAGTGATCCATAGCCCAGGATCACCACACGCTTGGCATTGATGCCAAGCTCGCGCACGCTGCCCAGCATGCCGTAGAGCACCACCCGGGAGGCCAGCAGCATGACGGCCACGCTCAGGACCCAGCCCATCGACCAGAGCCGGGACAACGCGGCCGACTGGTGCATCAGGTACGCAGTGACCAGGCCCAGCATGCACACCGCACCCCAGGCCGCGAGCGTACGCACCGCCAACGCGGCACGGCTGCGGCCGCGCCAGGAGTTGTACAGGCCACAGGCGGGGAACACCAGCAAGGTGCTGACCGAGCACAACACGGTGATGAAGCCATGGACCGGGGCGGCGCCACGCAGGCCTTGGGGGAACAGCAGTTCGCCTACCACCGCGCCGCAGGCGGCAACGATGGCCGCATCGGCGAAGCGATACAGGATTTGGAGGGCGGCCTGCCTCTCGGCAACGAATGCGCGAACCGTCGACATGATCTGCCTCCATCCGGCGAGCCGGACTTGCTATGCAGATCATGGTTACGCCGCGGCAGCGCTACCGTCTGTTTGCTTGCGCACAGACGGGCTCGGGGCGCGTGCTGGCGGGCCGGGCCTCCCGGCTCAGCGGAGCGGGGCGGGGGGCTGGCAAGCCAGCACCGCGGATCCCTCGCGCTGGCCAGCCCATTCGCGCCATTGCCCGCGCTGGAACGGCTTGTCACGCCCGGCCAGCCGGGCGGCAATGATTTCAAGCCAGTGATGCGTGGGCGCGGCGACGCCAACCGCCGACACGCCCAGCATCAGGACGACCACCAGCACGGCTGCCAGGGCCGGCGCCGAGCGGGCCGGCCGCCGGCCCCAGAAGATGAAGCTCAGGCTGACGGCAAAGCCGAGCGCAAGCCCGCTCAGCACTTCCGAGCCTGAATGCGCCTGCAGCTTCAGCCGTGAGACGCCCACCAGCAACGCTAGCAACAGGCCGATCCCGCCGGCGCCAACGGCAAGACGAGGATGCCGAGCCGACACGATCAGGTAGAACAGCACCGGCAATACCGACGCCGACATCATGCTATGGCCGGAAACCCCCGTGAAGTTGAGCGCCGCGCAGCCAATGCCCCAGCCCATGAAGGCCAGCTTGGAGGCCAGCACCACCGCGGCGGTCACGCCGAAGCTCAGCACCCAGCGGCGCGCGCTGGCAACGGCGCCGGCATGGAACAGCCATGCGGCGATCAACACGGCGCAGGGCAGCAGCAGGGAGGTTTCGCCGAAGCGGGAGATGAGGTGCCAGGGAATCATGATGGCTGTTGGAGGGTCGAGCACGCGAGCAAAGTAACACAGTTGCATAACAGCCTTCCCCGCAGGCTTGCCGGCTGCGCGGGCCTTCGGGCCGGCTTCAACCCAGCCAGAAGCATGAGGCGGCCAAGGTGCCACCCGCTGGCCATGCGGCGATGCGAAGCACGCACTGGGCTGGCGGGTTTCCCTAGGCACTGGCGGGCAATCCCTTCAGCCATGTGGCAGTTGCATCTTCTGGTCGATACAGCTACCGCGGGTGTTTGGCTATCGTCGGAGAGTGGCCCGCCGAGCGGAATCGAGCTGGCCACTTTAGAGTCCGCATGGTCCCCCGGTCGGCGGACTCTTTTTTTGTGCGGCGCCTTTGGATTTCGGCAATTATGCGGGCGGCCAGCGCAGGCAGGAAAAGAAACAGGCCACGGTTTGCCGCCTCTGCCAGCCGGCTCAACCGTGGCCATCAAGATCCGGCGCAGCATGCGCTGCGGCCGAAACGCGCGTGCGCGCATCCCTGCCGGCATGCGCACCGGAAAAGCTCCGGTCCCCCGAACACGCGCTCGTCGTCGCCCCCTCTTGCCTTACTCTCGTTGTCTTGTGGCGGATGAACAGCCGGTGGCATCCCGCACTGCTACCGGGATGCCCTGGCTAGCGGCCACGGCCTAGCCGGGCGCCGGCTCATGCACGCTCTCCAGCGCCGGTTCGCTTGCCACCACCACGCAGTACTCGTGGCGAGCAAGCAGTCCGGCCCGCACGGATGCCACCTGCCTGCGTGCTTCCTGCTCACCGGCAAAGGTAGCTGCCGCGATCGCAGCAGCCTCGCAGGTGTAGCGCCTGCCATGCAACTCTCCGCGATACAGCAGCGGTTCGTCGCGCCCGGTAGTCAGCCTGATTTCGTAGCAGCACGCCCACTTGCCCCGGCCCTCCGGCACGGCAAAGCCGCGCACGACCAGGATATCCAGCCCGTTTTCCATACGACCCCCTGTGCATCGCGCGGTGGCCGGCTTGACATTGAGCGTCCCGGCTTCATGACCCGTGCACGTTCAGCATAGGCAGTCGCAGTGGCGCGCGCATCATCCCCTTGCCGTAGACCCACCTGAACAGATGGGGGAGGACGGTGGCATGGCAAAGGCCCGGCGCGGAAAACACTGGCCCCCGGCGCGCACCAGCGCCACCGCAGCCCGCGTTTGCTCGGGCGAGGCTGGCACCGGCAGGCAGCCGCTAGCGCCAAGGCCGGCGGCGTAGCGCGCGAACTCGGGGTCGGGGGTCTCGCACATGACCAGCCAGCGCCGGGGCGCCAGGCGGGAGTGCAGTGCATCGAGCAGACGGAACGAATCGGTATCGGTGCCGCTGCAGTCAAGCAGCGCGAAATCGATGGGCCCCGGCGGTAATTCGGCTGGGGTCGCCTCCAGCAGCCATTCGGGGGTATGCGATAGCACGGGGGCGAGCGCGGCAAGCTCGCGGAGGTGCCGCAGCACACCTCGTCGCAGCATCATGTTGTGGGCAAGCAGGAGCGTTGTCATCGGCTGTGGGCGACAGCGGGTTGCGTTGGTTGCGCGAGGTGCGCTTAGCCAGCGAGTGCCGGGACCGGCTTCCCGCGAGAGCCACTTGTTTGTTGATCAGGGTAGCAAGTGCAGCACTACGCCGCCTCGTGCATTCGGATGAGGCAGCGTGTTGCAGAGGATGGAGTCGCTGGTGCTCTGGGCCGCCGGGCGCCACTGCGCGCGCCCAGCGGGACTAACAATCAGGCCGCCTGGCAGACACCGGCCAGCTCGACCGGCGACGGCCCCGCGCCGCGAATCGGCACGGCAGCGGTTGCCGGGCCCGGCCAGCTCAGCTTCGCGCCGCGCTGCAGCGCTACGTAAACCGCCTCGCCCTTGTTGCGCACGTGCAGCCGCTGGTAAAGGGTGCACGCATGCGTCTTGGCGGTAGCCACCGAGATGTTCAGCAGACGGCTGACGGTCTTGATCGGATAGCCGCGCGCCAGCAGCGCCAGCACCTCGTACTGGCGCTCGGTAATATTAAGCAGGTGCGATCCGGCCGAAGGCGTTTCCGGCTCGGGGGCGGTGTCGCCCGGCAGATGCTGTGCCGGGTGGACGGCAGCGTCATGTTCGCCATCGACCTGGGTCGGTCCGGCGTGCATATGCAGCGTGGCCAGCGACGGCCTGGCCGGAATCGAGGGCCACGGCACAGGACTCGCGTCGGCGCGCGCCGCCTGGGCCCGGGCGGGAAAGCACTCGCCGTCTGCAAGGACAAGGCGGATCGCCGCATCCAGCATGTCGGCGCTGCAGGCCTTGGACAACAGGCCGCGCACGCTATCGGGCATGGAGGTACCGTTCTGCGGCGACAAGATCTGCTCGGATAGCACCAGGACCCGCTTGGGCATCAGTGTCTGGCAGGCCTGATCCAGTTCCTGCCAGCTCAACGCCGGGTCCGCCGACAATCCGTAGATCATCAGGTCGGCATGGCAGAGCCACTCGGCTGGATAGGGCAGGGCGCCGGGATCGATATCGACGAGGTCGCCGTGGAGGCCGGCCTGGGTCAACAAATGGCGCAGACCCAGGCGCAGGAGGGGATGAGGCTCGATCAAGAGGATTGTGGCCATGGCCGCTCTCTTTTTTTGTTACGGCATGGCGAGCCCCGCGACAACCCGCACATGCTAACGGAAATGCCCCACTATGCTGCGGTTGCATTTCCATACGATCCGTTTCGTCTCCAGGCCGTGGCAGCGTACCCGTCCAGGTCCCGCTGCCCGACTGACCATCCCGTGGAGTCGCTCTCGAATCGCCCCGTTTGCGCTTTCTTACGCTGTAGATGTTTCTTAATTCAGAGTTAAAGAAGTCTAACTCTGGGTCTCAGGATATGCACTGGCGGGGGTGAATGCAAGTCAGGGTTACACCGGGCGAAGCATGTCGTGCAATGTCAGCGGCGTTGGGCTGCGCGGCCGGATCGGCCTACCGCAGGTGGCAAACCGGCGAAAATGGGGGATTTTGCCGGTATAATTATCGGCATTAAACTTCACTATGCATTTACACCCGGATGCATTTAGCGATTGAATAAGTGCCTTATGAATCAAGATCTTAGCGACCAAATCGAACGTTGTCATGCAACCCGGTAAGGCCCCTAGCCTGAGTCTCACCCGCAGCGAATTTGCCGCTGTGCGGGCCTACGTGCAAGGCATGCCGGCCGCCATGGTAGCCGGGCGCTACCTCTCTGATGACGACGACGACGATGACGCAGGCGGCGAATCCGCCTTGCGGCTGTTGCTGGGGCTGCGCGACCGCATGGTGCAGTTGGCGCACCTGCATAGCCGGCAGGATCTGGCCGAACTGCTGGAAGGTGGCCCCGGGCGCTCCAACCGGGGCATGGACCGCCGGGTCGAAGCGCTGGCCGAGCTGGAACGGCTTGGTACCGCCCAGCCCCGCGCCGATCACGGCATCGAGCTCTGGTTTTCCCCCGCCCTGGCGAGGCGCTTGCGAGCACAAAAGATATCTAATCTGCATATTTTGGTGGATCTTGCCAACCGCCACGGCAATGCGTGGTGGCGTTCGGTGCCCCGCATCGGCGCCCTTGCCGGAGCGGCAATCAACCGGTGGCTGGCCGATCATCGCGATGTGGTGCGGGATGAGCGGGGAGAACCTTTGCTGCGGGAGCACGTTTTCGCGCGGGGCCGCCTGGCCGAAGCCACGCTTGGCCCGCGCTTGCGCCAACTGGTGCCGTTTGAGCTGATGCGCGAAGAAGAATCGGGTACGGTGACGGCGACTTCACCTGATAGTGATCTAAAAGGCTCTTTTATAAGCGATCTCGCCGCCGTTCGGGCTTGGCTCGCAGCAAATCAGGCGCAGCAAAGTACCTGGCTGGCGTACCGTAAGGAGGCCGAGCGGCTTTTGCTCTGGACGGCGATGGCGCGATGCAAGCCGCTGGCCATGCTGGATCGGCAGGATCGCCAGGACTATTTGGCGTTCCTTCGTCATCCTGCTCCCGTACAGTTGTGGGTCGGTCCGCGTGCGCCCAGGGAGTCGGCGGCATGGCGCCCGTTCACCGGTCCGCTGTCGGAGAGCAGCGTGCTCCATGCTTCGCGCATCCTGGGCGCGCTGTTTGAATGGCTGCAAAGCCAGGGACATGTGGCGGAGCACGTCTGGCAGCCCGAGAGCCAGTCGAAGAGGATGGCGCCGCGCATGGCCGTGCCCGTGGCCGCCGGGACCACCCTTGAGTCCGAATCGCTGGCCAGATTCCTTGCCTGGCTAGCGGCCCAGGGCCGGGATCCCGAAGGCATTCGCTATCGCGCCGCCGAAGCGGCAGTCCGCTTGTTGCAGGAGCAGCCCATCGGATTTGCGAGCCTGGCGACGTTCACGCGCGGCAAGCTTAGCGAGCACGAAGAAGTTGGTACGCATGAAGAAGTTGGTACGCCCTGTGCCGAGGAGGGGCACGGCGAGGGTGAGGGTCTAAGCGAGGCGGCTCGCAGCGCACTGGAGCGTCACTGGCAGGACCGCGGGCTGGATTGGAGCAGGCAGGCCGGCCAGCCGATCGTGCTCGTCGGCCCTCCCCGGCTTCCGCCTACCGGCCGTGCCAGGCGCAAGGCGGAGAGGTCGCCGGGTGCAGGCTACTCGGTCAGGGGATTGCATGCCTTGCTGAGCCAGGTGATCGAGCGATATCGGGAGGCCGAGGATGCCGAGTTCGCGGCCCGCTCGCCGCGCGACCTTGCAGGGCGAAGAACCCGGGTGAAACGGATTGGGGCGGGAGTCATGGCCCCTGAGGCTTCCGGGGCCTGCACAGCGGATCATGTTCATGTCGTTCCGGCCTTGGAGTGACCGGATGGGGTGGGTGATCGCTGCCCTTCCCCCTCGACTCCGACTATGCAAGCTGCAGCTGTCAGCTAGCGGTCTTTTCCAGGCCAAAACGCGCCTTGAGGGTCTCGACCAGCGCTTCGCGCGCGCCTCGGTCGCTCACTTGCACATCCAGCACCACGCGCCCGGAATCCCACTCCTTGATCGTGCCCAGCAACTGCCCAGCGTCGCTGCGGATCTTGTACTGGCGGCTGATCTCCTTGATCTTGCGTGCCTTGCCTTCCTGCGCGTGCTTGCGAATCGCCTCGACCTCACGGCTGGACAAGCCCTCTGCCATGATGCGCGTGGCCAGGTCCCGTGTGCGGTCCTCTCCAACGATCTTGCAATAGAGCGTCAGCTCATAGCCGGTGGCAATTCCGATTGCGCTGGGACGCTCGCGCATGACGCCCAGGACGGACTCGGGCAGTCTCAGCAGCGCCAGTGTCTTGTTGACCGTGCCGGCTGACATCCCTGTCAGTTCGCAGATGTCTTCCTCTTTCTGGACCTTGCCTTCGTCGAGCAGTTGCCGCCAGGCAATCGCGTTGTCCAGCGCCGACTGGTCGGACCTTTGCTCATTGAGCAGGAACGACAGCCGGTAGAAATCCAGGTCATTCAGGTTGCTCTCGATGAAGCATTCCATCTCGAGCTTGCCCGCGGAGGCCAACGCCCGCTTGCGGTAGTGGCCATCGATCAGGATGTAGTGCCCCGGCCGGGCCAGATCCGGCGTAGCCAGGCCCGGTGTTTTCTGGCCGTGGGTGGCAATCGAAGCCGCGCGTTCCTGCACCACCACAGGGTCGTAGATGCGGCGGGCATTGAACGGATTGTCGTGGAGCTGCGCCAGCGGCACCTTCATCAGGATTCGGCCACCCTCCTCCTCGGACTCACTTTCAGCGCTGAAAATGGGGCTCGGTTCTCGGCCGCGCACCTGGAGCAATCCGTTGGGGTGCTGCGAAATTGCCGCTTCGGCGCGGGCAAAGCGATCGATCGCGTCCCCTCGTGTTTTTTCTGCCGCCATTCCCGCCAACATGCCTGCCTTGAGGCTTTTCAATTTTGTCGCCATACCTAGTGCTCAATCAAAGACAATACTTCGTCGACCATCATGTCGACTTCCTGCACGGACTCGCGCGCCCCGGCCACGCCGTGCACGGTGCAACCAATCGCCTGGCATTCGCGGAACGGCGAGCGCGAACCGATCATCGATTGCATCAACGGGATTTCCAGATCATCCCCCAAAATCTCAATCGCCTGGCGCGCAATGGAAACGCGCCGCTGCACCATGTTCGCCATGACGCGGATCCGCAGCGTTTCATTCTGGACCTGAGCGTGTTGGGCTAGGGTCTTGGCGGCCACCGCCGCCCAAAGGTCGGGAGGCGATGGGACGACCGGGATGATAGCCAGATCGGAAATCAACAGGGCGCTCGAGGGCGCAGCCGAATGTACCGCCGGAGGGCAATCGACCACGATGTAATCGTAGTCCTGGATGAATTTCCTGACTTCGCGGTGCATTGCGCCGCCGGACGGCGCCAGGCCGATCACGGAGGCAGGAAAAGGCCGCTCGTCGCTTGCCTGCGCGGCCCAGCGTGTTGCCGTGCCTTGCTCGTCCATATCGACAAGCATCGACCGCGCGCCGCGCAATCCGAGCGTACCTGCGAGATGCATGCTGACTGTGGTCTTTCCGCACCCGCCCTTTTGGTTGAAGACCGTGATGATTTTAGCTGGCACTACGACCTCTCTTTCAGCGCTGAAAGCGCGATTATCGCTAGCCGCAACTTTAGTCAAAGTGACGTGCTGGCTCAACTGTTTTTTGAATTTATATTTTAAATATAATATTAGCGAGGATATTTCGCGTTATGGAAACGATAGATTTCCACTTGAAATGCGGCACGGAATACGCCTAAAGTAGCGATAGTGCGTCTTTCGACGCACATGACACAACTAGACAAACTGGTTATGATGCCCGCAACAGTCGAGTCAAGTCGTGTCACCTCGTCGGCGTCCGTTCGGTAACTACGAGAACTTAGCGTGCTTGAACGGTTGTTAGCGTTGTTTGCGTTGTGTACAAGAACTTGCTTCGAAAGGAAATTCACATGACAACCGGTACGGTCAAATGGTTCAATGAGACCAAAGGCTTTGGCTTCATTACCCCGGATGACGGCGGTGCGGATCTGTTCGCGCACTTCTCCGAAATCCAAGGTTCGGGCTTCAAGACGCTCAAAGATGGTCAGCGCGTCACGTTTGAAGTAAAGCAGGGCCCGAAAGGCTTGCAGGCATCCGCCATCAAGCCGGCCTGATCTCACGAATCACGCCGAAATCGCAAACTACGCCGGGCTTTCGGGCTTGACGTGGTGAGTAAAGCAAAAGGCAAGCGTTTCACGCTTGCCTTTTGTGCTTCTTGCGGTGCGACAACGTCTGCTCTGCATCCAGGCACCTTCGCGCCATTTCCAGGGGGGCTTTAACGAAAAACCCGCCAGCTCATTCAGCAGGCGGGTTCGGCAATGCATGTGCCCAGGCTCAGGCGAGCTTGCGAACGCTCGTACGGGAAGGCTGCAGGATCAGGGCCTTGGACGAATCCGCATCCACCTTGGCGCCCGGATAGACAACCAGCACATCCTTGAGCGCCTTGCGGAACAGTGCACGGAATTTCCGCTCACTTTCGGTTTCGGTGCCGAACTGCATCTGCAAGGCCTCCCACGGAATCTCGGTACGCCGCTGGATCGTGAAGAAGCGGTAGGTCAGCCAGGAGTATACGTCCAGCGCGAACGGCGACTGCTTGAGCGCCTTAAGCGCGCGCATGTCGACCGGGACGGGCCGGTTAACCAGCTCATTGAAAAATGGCTCGGACAGCACCACAAAGCTCTCGAACATCGAGCCCTGCCCCGGCTGCATGGGATCCCACCAGGTCGACAGCTGGTCTGCCAGCAGATAGCCGACGCGATCGATCGAAAGCGGCTCATGGCTCTGGTTCTGATTCTGGCTTGGCGTGGACTTGTTCTGAACGATGGCAATGGTGGCGGAGAACAGGCGGATCATCTGCTGTCGCACCAGCGTCATGGTGCCACGCTTGCCACCTGTGGCCATCGGAATGCCCAGGTTGTACATGAACTCGGACAGCGAATTGCCCAATGAGATGCGGCGGTCCTCGACCGTCCCGGTAAACTCGCCGCGCTTTTTCTTGGCCATGATCTCCTTGCCGATCCAGGCAAGCATCAGGCGCGGATAGGAGCCATAGGGATAGCCGAGCGAGACCGTTTCGGACACCAGTTTCTGGCGACCGTTGCTGGCCTTTTCTGAACGTTGCTGCGTGAAGTACCCAGGCTGGATCATCAGCGAAATATTCCCGCTGGTCCGCGTCCACACGGGCGGCGCACCTTTTGGCGCCCGGTAAGGCAAGGTGACCTGCACACTGGCCCGGCTCAAAAAGCCGACTTCGCCACTTTGCCAGGCATCTTCCCGTTCCATGGCCTGGGCTTCGTCGAACAGGCGCTGGAATTTCTCGGACGGAACCAGACTGTTCTCGTCGCCGGGAACGATGATGCGGGAGGGCTCACTGTCCAGATCGGCTGGACCGCGGGACCCAAGGATGGTCTGGTTGCGTTTGATGGGCATATTGGCGTGCTTCGGAATACACGACTTTTTACGCGAAGCAATCCGCCTTGTCACGCAGAAACGGGTTCGGTAGACGAATTTCCTGCAATGCCGCGTGTTTTGGGTGTGCTGGGTCTCATGGCTGATTGCATGGTGGACTACGGTGGGCAATCCCGAAGGGTTGTCCACGGAAGGCCAGCCATCAGCTACCGGTAAACGTTAAGAGTATGGGTTAACTACTTGTAAACCGTATACGGGAGACTCAGGACCTTGATTTGTATGAGGAAAAACACCCTCCGCGAACCCGATTCTGCGTGAAACCGTACTCGATTCTGCGAAGTGCTGTACCAGATTCTGCGGTATACCGAACCCGTTTCAGCGCAAAGCCCGAACCGGTTTCTGCGTGGATAACTCCCTGTTCCCACAGGCTTTTCCACAGCTGGGGACACCAAAAGCGTACCCGTTTCTGCGCACGCCGAGCGTTTTCAGCCACGTATACCGCGTAAACCGGCGTTCCGGAGTAGTTATCCCCGCAGAAATTGGTACGCCTCCAGGTTTACCAAAGCCTCTCCTGCTGCCCTGCGTACCCAATTCTGCGTCGCGAAGGCCCTCGCCGTTCCATTTGCGTACCCAATTCTGCGCTGCGGCATTTGAAAACAGACTTTTCGGGGCTCGCTGCCCCGAAGCGTACCCGTTTCTGCGGCGTACCCAATTCTGCGAACCTGCCTTCCGAATCACGCGGCACCAAAAGCGTACCCGTTTCTGCGTGCCTGCTGCGACCTCGCTTTCCTCTTCGCGTACCCGTTTCTGCGACATCGAAGCCGGTCGTCCTGCGCACAGAATTCTCTTCTTTCTATTATACATAAGACTTATATCGAAAGCGAGTGCTTGCACTCAAAAAAAGCAAATAAGTAAAAGGACTTTTGCAGGCGTACCCGTTTCTGCGTATGCCTCCGATCGGGCTGTCGCCGGCACGGGCATCTGCTGCGGGCACCAGTCAGGTGTGCGTACCCGTTTCTGCGGCCGTGACAGGGCCGAGAGGGGCGCTATGCGTACCCATTTCTGCGGGAAAAAGACAAATTCCTTCCTGGGCAAGGACTTTGGGAGGGGAGGAGACGGGGAATGCGGTCGAGGGCCCGCCTGAAGGGGACGGCTGAATACCGGAAACGCGATTCCGGTCGTTGCGCGTACCCGTTTCTGCGCGATTTCAGGTGTCTGAGCTACTGGACGGCGAGAAGAAAAAAAAACGGGGCGTACCCGTTTCTGCGTTGTGATATTGCGTCAGTCACCCCCTTGCGGGATGCCTGCGGAGGTGCTCGCAGCGCCCGAATGCCGACACGCAGTGGAGTTTCAAGCAGTGCGTACCCGTTTCTGGCGGCAGAGAGCGGAGCGTACCCATTTCTGCGTGCCTTTTGAGGGGGAGGCCGACTGCGTTGCCAGGTGGGAACAGCGGCGCCGTCCCTGTGGCGATCTCGCTGCGGTGCGGGATCCGGGCGAGGCCAGGAGGATTGCCGGACAAAAAAAACCCCGCCTCGAGAGGCGGGGTTTTCCTGACTGGGCGCACCCCCTAGTGGGGTGCCAGTCTACTGCTTACAGCGGCGTGATGTTCGCAGCTTGCAGGCCCTTCGGGCCGTTCTTGACTTCGAACGACACGCGTTGGTTTTCCTGCAGCGACTTGAAACCGTCGGAGCGGATTTCAGAGAAGTGCGCGAAGAGATCGTCACCGCCAGCGTCCGGCTTGATGAAACCGAAGCCCTTGGCGTCGTTGAACCATTTAACGATACCGGTTTGCATGGTATTGCTTTTCCTGGGAAAAATTTAAAAGAAACGGATAGCTCACGCATATCCGAGCAAAGCAACTCAAGGAAAGGACACCATGGACAACGGAAGTACCATGACGGTGGCTAACGAATGTGCTGTTGCCTCGTCGCTTGAATCTAGCGGGGTTTATACGGCGGATTAGCGTCAGCGTCAAGGTAGGGTCATTCTGGATGTCTGCCTGGATCCACTACGAGCCATCGTCGGGTCATCACGTTTTTCAGATGATTCCTATTCGCCGCTAGTGCTGTGCCGAGGGGGAAATTGCCCGACAGTACGCTCGGCGGGTCTAGGTGCACGGCCCGCAACCTCAGCCGCATGTGCAAGCCGGAAGCACGGCGCGACCACGATAACAGGAGACCCCATGCCGATACAGGAACCCATCAGCCAGCCCACACCACCCGCCGCCGCCGGCACTTCGCTGGCGGAACGCTGGTTCAAGCTCAGCGAGCACCAGACCGACGTGCGCACCGAGTTCCTGGCGGGGCTGACCACGTTCCTGACCATGGCATACATCATCTTCGTCAACCCCAGCATCCTGGGCGATGCCGGCATGCCGAAGGACGCCGTATTCGTGGCAACTTGCGTGGCGGCCGCGATCGGCACGTTCATCATGGGCCTGTATGCCAACTACCCGATCGCGATGGCGCCGGGCATGGGACTGAACGCTTACTTTGCCTACACGGTCGTCAAGGGCATGGGATTTCCCTGGGAGGCCGCGCTGGGCGCCGTCTTCATCTCAGGCTGCCTGTTCCTCCTCGTCACCTTGTTCCGCGTGCGCGAGATGATCGTCAATGGCATCCCGCACTCGATCCGGGTGGCGATTACCGCAGGCATCGGGCTCTTCCTTGCCATCGTCGCGCTCAAGAACGCCGGCATCGTCGCCGCGAGCCCCGCTACCCTTGTCACCATTGGCGACCTGCACCGGACCCCTGCCATCCTGGCGATCGTCGGTTTCTTCGTGATCGTCGCGCTAGACCACCTCAAGGTCAAAGGCGCCATCCTGATCGGCATTCTGCTGACCACCCTCCTCAGCTTCGCAGTGGGCGACAACACCTTCCACGGCGTGTTTTCCGCCCCGCCCTCGATTGCGCCGACCCTGTTCAAGCTGGATATCTCCGCCGCACTGTCGATCGGCATCATCAACGTGGTGCTGGTGTTCTTCCTGGTCGAACTGTTCGATGCCACCGGCACGCTGATGGGCGTGGCCAATCGCGCCGGGCTGCTCAAGGCGGGCAAGATGGACCGGCTGAACAAGGCGCTGATGGCCGACAGCACGGCGATCATGGCGGGCTCGTTCCTGGGCACTTCCTCCACCACCGCTTACATCGAGAGCGCCTCCGGCGTGCAGGCAGGCGGGCGCACCGGGTTGACCGCCGTCACCGTAGGCGTGCTCTTCCTCGCATGCCTGTTCATTTCGCCGCTCGCAGGCACTGTCCCGGGCTACGCCACGGCGCCGGCCCTGCTTTACGTGTCCTGCCTGATGCTGCGCGAACTGGTGGATCTGGACTGGAGCGATGCGACCGAGGTGGTGCCGGCTGTGCTGACGGCGCTTGGCATGCCTTTCACCTATTCGGTGGCCAACGGCGTGGCCTTCGGCTTCATCACCTATGCCGGGCTCAAGTTGCTGACCGGACGTGCCAGGAGCGTCCCGCTCATGGTGTGGATCATCGCGGCGGTCTTCGTCTTCAAGTTCTATTACCTGCCGGGGCATTGAGCCTACTGGCGCCCGTTTGAAGGACCGCGTTGGCGAGCGTTTGCCGGGTGACGAGAAAAGCGTACCCGTTTCTGCGTGGCTGGGCGTGGCCCTCCCGTCCTTCCCCTCCAGACGGCGCCGTACCCGTTTCTGCGTATCCGGCGCACACCGAGGCATGACACCCGCGTACCCATTTCTGCGTGGAATGTAAGTGACCAATTACCTCGCATGGCAGATAGTGAGTGCCAATGTGCTCATACTAAAGGATGATATTCGGTTGAGTACCCATACTGAGGACTGGACAAACTGGCCTAAATGCACTGAACTAGAGGCGTGGCAGATTGCGGGGCGCTTCAGGGCGCCCCTTCTTGACTCCGGCACTCCGGGGCCGCGCCTGCTGGCTCAGCGTCTTCAGGCCTGCAATAGCGACAACAACAAGTCCACCTTAAATGCGAGGGCAGGGACTGAATGAGCAGACCATCGCCAAGATGGCTTCGCCACCACGAAAGGAGCGCGCGGAGACACGCCCGCCCGACAAGAGCAAACAATAAGACTAAACAAAAGTGGTAATCGCGAACGTGTAGTGCCGGGGGTGTTGTTCAACGGGGATCAATCATGACTGCAGGAGAAATCCGGCGACCCGCCATGGGGCCCATCAGCGAGTCCGCCAGTCTTTCCATTCACCGTGCCTGGGCGGCTTTGGGAGAAACCGCCGCCGAGCCACCGCGCCGAAGCCGCGTCAGCGAGCGCGGCGATCCTGCCGCCAGTACCGTCGAAGCGTTCCTGAGCCAGGACCAGGCGTTGCCGGCGTACGTGCGTGCCGCGATCGAACAATTGCTGCAGCGGCAGCGATCGGTGGATGGCGAGCTGTCCCGCCAGCGCGCGCTGCTGCAGGAATGGATTCTCAGCCAGTTGACCTACAAGGCGCTCTATTACCGGTATTCCGGGCAATCGCCTGAAGCGCCACGCGCTGAGTTGATGCGCGAAAAAGACCAGGTGCGCCGGCGTATTCGCGACCAGCTCCATGCCGGTAGCGACCACACCGCCATTCTTGGCGAGCAGTCCCGCAGTCTGTCCAAGCCGTAATGCCGACGTTGCGCGTGGGGGAACTCCCCCAACCGACTCAGCTTGACCGCACACAGAGCCCGCACGAGAGCGGGATCGCGGTGCAAGCCGGAATAGTCAAGATGCCCAATGTCAGGGAGAACGTTATGGACCGACTGTGCAAGGCGGCGACACGCACCGCACAGGTGTTGGTCGTATCTCGCCACGAACCCTATGGATTTGATCCGGCCCAGTTCGGCTCCGGCTGGGAGATTCGCCACATCCAGCAGATCCGGGACCTTAGCCGGGTGGTGCGGGGCAGCGCGCCAATGGCCGGCGTCCTTGATCTCGAGACCGAATACAGCGATGCCGAGCTGATGCAGCTCGAGCAGAGCCTGCAATACCTGCACGTAATGTGGGTGGCGATCACGTCGTCGCGCATGCTGGAAGACGAACGCGTGAGGAGGCTGATACGCGACTACTGCGTGGACTACGTGCGCACGCCGTTTTCGTTCAGCGAACTGCTCTACACGCTTAAACATGCCCACGGCATGGCCTGCCTGCATGGCGCGCGCAGCCACGAACTGGTCGGCCACGGCCCCATGATCGGCGAGTGCGCGGTGATGCGCAGCATGTTCCGCTCGCTCGCCAAGGTCGCGCACAACGAGGCGCCCGTCTTTATCTCCGGCGAGTCCGGCACCGGCAAGGAGCTGGCGGCGCAGGCCATCCATGAAGCCTCGAGCCGGCGCAAAGGCCCGTTCGTGGCGATCAACTGCGGCGCCATTCCGCCGCACCTGGTGCAATCCGAGCTGTTCGGCTATGAGAAGGGGGCGTTCACCGGTGCCAACCAGCGCAAGATCGGCTGGATCGAGCAGGCGCAGGGCGGTACGTTGTTTCTCGATGAAATCGGCGACCTGCCGCTGGAAAGCCAGGTAGCCCTGTTGCGCTTCTTGCAGCAAGGCACCATCACCCGGCTTGGCGGGCACCAGTCGATCCCGCTGGATCTGCGCATCATCTCGGCGACGCACGTGGACCTGGTGGCGGCGCAATCCGACGGACGCTTCCGTGCCGACCTGTTCCACCGGCTATGCGTTCTGACCCTCTCGATCCCGCCATTGCGCGAGCGCGGCGAGGACATCCTGCTGCTGGCCAACTCGGTGCTTGCCGAGCATGGCCACGAGGCCCATCGGCGCATTCGCGGATTCTCGCCATGTTCCACCCAGGCCATGATGCAATACGAGTGGCCGGGCAATGTGCGCGAACTGATCAACCGGGTACGGCGCGCGATCGTGATGACCGATAACCGCAAGATCACCGCGGAGGACCTGCAATTGCACGGTGGCAGCGACTCGCCACGCAAGACCTTGGATGCGATCCGCGAGGAGGCGGAACGCGAGGCGATCCGTACCGTGATGGCAAGCCACGGCTTCCACGTGGTACCTGCCGCGCGCGAGCTCAACGTTTCGCGTGTCACCTTGTACCGGCTGATGCACAAGCACAATATCCGGATCGAGGCGCATCCCGGCGCCGGCGAATAGCCGGCCATCGAAGGACGGGCGGGCTACGGCCCGCTTTTCTTGTCCGGCCTTGGGGTGTTCAGAACGTATAGGGAAAACGCAGCGTCACCGTGTAGTTCGGCGCATCCGGGGTGAGTCCGAGGCCGATCGCGGTGCTCACTGACAAGCCTTTGGTGATCACGTGATTGAAGCCGAATGTCATGGTGGCTACGTTGGCCCGGCTGCCGATCACAGTCTGCTTGACACCCGCGGTGGTGACCTGCGTGCTCGATGAGATGGCGGCATTGAAGGCCATCGACATCGACGTGCGGTCGTTGAGCGCGAGCGCGAGACCGCCGCCAAACCCGATGGTGTCGCCCAGTTTCACATCGGCCGGCGTGACTTGTCCCTGCACCGAGGAGATATCGCTCACTGAGCGCTTGATGTTGTAGGTGTAGCTGCCATTGACGAACAACACCACGGGGTCATAGGTCTTGAGCAGTGACAAGCCGGCCGTCACGGCCCACACGCCGTTGCCCGTGGGCAACTGGTCGGCAATGTTCAGGTTGTTGTTATTGGCATTCGCCGACACCAGCTTGATGCCGAACGGCGAGCGCCCGGTGGGCGCGCGCACGCGGATGCTGCCGACCACGTCGGGCGCGGCGCCGCTTTCGCGCAGGAACTGGTAGTACAGGCCCATGCTGATATCGCCCAGCGCCGTTGTGCTCAGCGTGGCATCGGACAGGCTGGAGGCGGAGCCGCCCGCGCCGCCGGAGATGAAGTTGGTGTTGCGGTACATCACCGGCAGATCGAAGTCCATCGACAGGCGGTCGGACAGGCCGTAGCGTGCGATGGTGTCGTACGTGAGCGTGTGCGACTTGGTCTGGTTGAGGTTGATGGTGCCGAGGAAGATGGCGTCCAGCGCCAGGAAGCCGGACAGCGACAGCGCGCGCCGGTCGTAGTAGCTGTAGATGAAGCCGCTGTCGATGGTCAGGCGCCGCTCGAACAGCGGCGCATGCTCGCTCTGGTAGACCAGGCCTTTGCTCTGCACGCGTGCCTGTTGCTGTGTCTCGCGCGCATCGGAACCCACCACCGGCGTGTCGCCGGCGGGCGTTGCGGTGGCCGTGCCGCCCGCGGCAGGGCTTGCGCTTTGTGCCAAGGAGGGAACGCCGGCGGCGGTCATTCCGCCACCGGCGTTCCCGTTGGCACTGCTCCCCGTTCCTGCTACTACCCCCCGCCCGCGCGCCCCGACCATTTCCAGGTCGTTCAGGCGCTGTTCGAGAGCCTTGATGGTCTTGTCTTGTTGCTCGACCAGTCTTGTCAGCCGTTCGATCCGCTCGTCGGCACTGGGCTGGGCGCTGACCTGCGCCCACGCGCCGGCCGAGATCAGCGTACCCGCCAGGGTACCTATCAGAGCGAGTTCGGTCTTCATCTTTCCCCCCGGAAATCTGAATGGGCGCGAAGCGGGTGCGCCAGCCCTGTGCATGCTGGATTATCGTCGCATCGTTGCGATTGCCGCTAGTGCGTCCCGCATGCTGGTTTGCGTCAGTTGCTGGATCGTCAGTTGCTGCACCTGCAACGTAATGTTGGTGAGGTTGAGCACTTGCTGCGCATCGCCCGTGATGCGTGCCGCCTGCATCAGGCTGCCGCCTTGCGCATTCTGCGTGGCGCTGCCCGCGGCCGACTGGATGGCCAGCGACACGCCGCCGCCTGGCGCGACCGTGGCGCTGGCGGTGATGCCATTGCCGTGTGCCACTTGTGCTGCCGGGTTGCTGCTTGCCATGCTCGGTGTGGGCGCCGCCGCGATGGGTGTGGTCTGGGTCGTGATGGTGCTGACGTTGCTGGCCGAATTGCCATCGCCGGCGATCTGCGCGACCTGGCCCACGCCTGCCACCTGCACCGCGGAGCTGGCAGTGCCGCCATTGCCTTGCACATTGCCGGGGGCAAGGCTCTGGACGCGAGCCGACAAGCTCGCCGTGGCCTGCGCCACCGCGGTGCTGGCGGCGAGGTTGGCGGCGGCGACGCGGGCGGTTGCCGTGGCGATCGCCGTATCGTTCTGCCAGCGCGAAACCATCTCCACCACAAAGCCGCTGACCAGGCTCGCGCCCATGTACTTGCCGCGCACGCCCGCCATTTCCGCGTCGGAGACGAGTTCCGCCATTGCCGGCGAGGCCATCACGTCGCTGGCATCGTCAGCCGCCGTGGATGCCAGCGCAGGCGTTGGCGTGGCCAGCGCCATGCCGGCGGAGCAGCTCAGGCAGAGGAGGCGCAGTGCGGTGTCCATGTCAGAAGTAGTCCATCCGTATCAGGCCAAAGTCAAGCGCCGCGGGCACCATGCCCCCGGCCAGCGCGGCATTGGTCCGGTCGCGCAAGGCGGGCGCGGCGATATCGAGCAGCGGCGAGTTTGGATCGAACGGCCGGCCGACGATGGCGAACACCAGCCCGTTCCAGTTCGCCGCGAAATCCTCCTCCTTGATGATGCGGTTGCCCAGCGCCGGATCGGCAACGAACACGCGCCCGTCGATAGCCTTGCGCACCACCACGAAATGCAGGTAGCCGTTGACGTCGAGCAAGGTGATGACCGGGATCTTGAGTTGCCGCAGGGCGCTGTAGTCCACGCGGAATCCCCGTCCGCGCAAGCCCAGCGTTTCGACGTAGTTGCGCATGTCGAGCATGGAGAAGCCATTCTTGACCACGGTGTCGGCGTCGGAGATGCGCAGCATGTCCTCGACGATCCTGGGCTCCGCCAGGTCATAGCCGTAGCCGTAGCGCAACAGCGTGCCTACCGCGGCCGCGCCGCAACTAAAGTCAAGCTGCTGGCGCATCATGTTCTGGTAGCGCATCTCGAGCATGCTCTTGACGGGCTTCCTGAGCATCGGCTGTCCGTCGATGTCGATCGTCATCGTGCTCTGACCATCGGCACTGAATGCTGCTGCCAGCAGCATGCATGCCCCGGTCACGCGGAATAGCGCGCGCATGACACTCCCCCTTGGGCGGGTTGAGCCGGCGTCCCCCGGACCCCGGCTCTCCTGCCGCGTTCGTGCTGTTGCCGCAGTGCTTGCTCAGTGGGTCGCCGTGGAAATGGCGAGCCCGTTGCTCTGCGCGTTGCCGGCCCCGGCGGCGATATTTACGCCGATGTTGCCCACTGCGTTGACCAGGGCGCCGCCGTTGAGCGTGGCGGCGTTGTTCGGCCTGCAGCCGCACATGGACAGGTCATTGCCGTAGGTGGTCTGGTCATTGGACGCGGTTGCCTTGGCCAGCGCGCCGACAGGGTCCCCGCCCTTGCGGCCGCTGTCGCCGCTGCCCATATTGACCGAGGCCGCCAGCGCATTGCTCTGCAGGTTGCCGGCGCCCGCGGCGATGTTCACGCCGACGTTGCCCTTGGCCCCGGCCAGCATGTTATCGGCCATGCTGGCGCTGTTTGCGGCGCCGACCATGTGCATGCCGTTATCCCCGGTCTTCTGGCTGGAGAACACCTGCGCCGAGGCGAAGACATCCGACGCGTCGATGCTGGCCAGCGCGGCCTGGTTGGACTGGCCGTTGCCAGCGCCAGCGGATATGTTCACGCCGATATTGCCTTGCGCATTGAACAGCGCGCTGCCGCCGCCGAATGCACTGTTGGTGGACGGGCCGATGCGCACGCTGTTGTCGCGCGCGCTTTGCTGGCTGTTGACCACCGCGCCCGATTCGGACCTGAAGTGGATATCTCCCCAGGCAAAGCCGAAGCCACGGACATAGATGTCGTTGCTGATCGCTGTCTGGCTGTAGATATCGGCGTCGTCCGGCCGGTCGAAGTAACTGAAGCCGCCCGCGAATGCGCTGGTTGAAAGCGCGATGCCCGCTGCAATGGCGAGGATTTTCGTTCTCATGATTTTCTCCTTCCCTGCTTAGAAAAAAGTGCCCGCCGGGGGACGGAGCACAAAAACGTTGGACGAGACATTCCCCGATCCTGCCGTCTGGTTCAGCTGCACCAGGCCAGTTGCGTTGCGGTAGGCATCTGGCTGGATGACTGCCTCGCGCGGACCCGTTGCGTGGCCCGCTGAACCCGGGCGACTTCCTCCGGCCGATTCCGCGGCTAGCAAGCCGTCGGAGATGGCTTCGATCTTTACGCTGGCGGCCGGCGCCAGCACTGCCGCATTGATTTGCACGTTGCCGTTGCCGCTGGCCACGTTTGCCGAAAGCATCCCGCTGCCATTGGCGAAGGCACCGCCGCCGATCTGGCTGACGGCGCTTGTCGCGGGTGCGGTTGCGCCGGCACGCTGCCGCGATTGCACATCCGCGCTGCCACTCGCGATGGCGGCCTGGTTGCTTTGCGCGTTGCCGCTGCCGGCGGCCAGGTTCACGGCCGCGCGACCGGCAACGCCGGTGAGCGCGCCGACATCGATGCGGGTGCTGTCGGTGGTTGAGCCCTGGACCTGCGCATGGAGCGGCAGGCAGGCAAGCATCAGGGTGGCAAGCCAGGCAGCGTGGTTGCCGCGCATGGTGTGGACGCCTGTCATGGCCGGCCTCCCACCGCGAGCGGCGCCAGTCCGCGCATCAAGGCGCCAGTCATGTTGCCGCTAGCCTGCGCGACCTGGCCGGCGATGCCGACCGGAACGCTCCCGGCGCCACTGCCACTAGCCAGGCCCTCGATCTGGCGGGGCGCCAGGGCCAGCCGCCCGGTGGCGGACTGGCTGGCGCCGGACACGGCGTTGCCGGCCGCGCTGCGGCCTACCGCGGCAGCGAGATCGCTGTCGGTCAGGTCGCTGGCGATGGCGGCGGTGGACTGCTGGAAACGTGCGGACGGAAACGGTTCGACAGCGGCGGCTATCGGCATGTCCCCCTGCGGTATGCCGCGATAGGCAATACGCGGCTCGACGCTGCGCAGAACGACGATATCGCTTGAGTCTGCAATCGCGGAGAAGGAAGCAAGGGCGGCGACAAAAGCTGCAAGACCGATGGCGCAGGCCGCGCCAGTCGATACGAACGCCTCCGTGCCGTCATTCGCGCTGGCGGCTGACGCATGGCTGAACTCACTCCCGCGTTGTAGGACTCGTCGCGTCATCTTTTTATGTCTCCCTGTGGCGAACAGAGCGACAAGCGTGCCAATACCCTGCAATCGAGCGCTGGCAACGGTTTGCGGGTGGTGCGCGAGAGCGCGCGGAAGTTCCCTGATAGAGGAAGAACATTATGGTTGCAGCGCTGTAACGCGGCATTGCCGATGGTGCCGGACGAAAGCGATCGCCGATTGGGCGCAAGGCCATGCTGAGTCAGGCACGACGACGCGCCATGAGCGCCCGCAAGGGCGGGCCGGTGCTGGTTGCATCGCTGAAACAGGGCTGGGGCCGGCAAGCGTGCCGCCCGGTCTTTGGTATCGGCGGCAAGGCGGGCGGCCCGGGCAGTCTGCGTCCCGCCTGCGCCGCTTTACGCGCGTTTGCAGGCGCGCGGCTCCGTACGCAGAAACGGGTACGCTCCGGGCTTGCAGGAGCGTGATGCCTGGGTCGGCGGCATTGGCCTGGGCGCGCCGTTGCGAAGCTGTTGGCGCTCAGGCCGGCAGCACGGGCAAGGCTGATGGAGCAAGAGGTGTCTGCGCGGTGCCGGCGGCTTGCTCGGCCAGTGCACCGGAGATGGGCTTGGGTCCGGGCTGGCTGCGTTCGCAGCCGGCGGCGGCGAGCAGGCCGAGCGCCAGGAAGACGGCGGTGCCAAGGCGGCGGAGGGTTTTCCGGTTCATGGTGCCTCCTTCTGGTTGTCGAAAGGTGGTGTGCGGGAGGACGGTACCTGGACGGCTGGTGCTTGCGACCAACCGCCCCGGCGGCGCCGTTCACCCGCAGCGAGACGGCGCGTAGCCCACCTTTTAGTCTAGCCGTTCACGGCCCGGACCGGGTCGGAACCGGGGGCGCGAGCCGCGCCCGGGCGGCTTGGGCAAAGCGCGGGATGGGCTGTATCATGAACCTTGGAACGGATAACAAAACGGGAGAAGGCTTCATTGGAGTCCCATCATGTTGCGCTACGCCGTGGTTTTCTTCGTCATCGCCATGATCGCGGCCGTGTTTGGCTTCGGCGGCATCTCCGCCGCGGCGGCGGAGTTCGCCAAGATCCTCTTCATCATCTTCCTCGTGCTGTGCGCGGTGTCGTTGATATGGGGCCTGAGCAAAGACCGGGGCTAGGGCAGGTCGCCGAGCCCTTTAGCCGCCCGACCGACAACGGGATCCACGCTTGAATCCAGCAGATTCTCCCGACCAGTCCCTGGACCGCACGCCACCCAAGCGACACGCTCGCGGCATCGGCCATTGGCTGCCCGATCGCCACACCGCCACGCGCACGGCCAAGGTGGTGCTGGCCGCGGTCAGCGCATGGCTGGCGCACCGGGCCGCCAGCAAGGGCGCGGCGCTGTCCTTCTACATGCTCTTCTCGATGGCGCCAGTGCTGGTGCTGGTGATCTCGATTGCCGGCATCTTCTTTGGCGCGGAAGCGGCACGGGGCGAGATCTTTGCCCAGATCGACGGCCTCGTCGGCGCCCAGGGCGCGGCTGCCATCCAGGAAATCCTTGCCGCCACGCACCGCTCGGGTGGTGGCGGGCTGGCCGCAGCCATCGCCACCAGCATCTTGTTTGTCGGCGCCACCAGCGCCTTCGCGGAACTCAAAGGCAGCCTCGACGAGATCTGGGAGACACCGGCGCCGCAGGGTGCCGGCTGGCAGCAATTGCTGCGCGCCCGCTTGCTCTCGTTCAGCCTGGTGCTGGTACTGGCTTTCATGCTGCTGGTGTCGCTGATCGTCAATGCCGCGCTGGCGGTAGTCGACCGGTTTTGGGGCCAGATGTGGACGCAATCGTGGTTTTCGCCGGTGGCGGACGTGCTTTCAACGGCATTTTCATTTGGCGTGGTGACCCTGCTGTTCGCAGTGATCTTCAAGATGCTGCCCAATGCCCGCATCGCCTGGCGCGACGTGGCCATGGGCGCCATCATCACCGCCTTGCTGTTCTCGGTGGGCAAGCGGCTGATTGGCCTTTACCTGGGCAATAGCGCCGTGGCTTCGTCCTATGGGGCCGCGGGGTCGGTGGTCGCGTTGATGTTGTGGGTGTATTATTCGGCACAAATTTTCTTCTTCGGTGCCGAGCTGACCCGCCAATACGCGCTGCAATTCGGCAGTTTGCGAGGGCAAAGCATCGGCCCGCCGCCCGATCCGCGCGCGGCCGGTCCCGCGAACCGGTAAAATACGGCCCGATTCCCTTCGTGCATGCCCGCAGTGCCCGGCCCCCGACCGCAAGCTGATGGTCGCGCCGGCCCCTGGCGCCGGTCCGCTGCGCCCCGGGCCCTTTTTCATCTTCTGTTTGCCGAATCCACTGCCGTGAGCTCGCTCGTATCCGAAATTGCGCGTCGTCGCACCTTTGCCATCATTTCGCACCCTGACGCGGGTAAGACGACCCTGACCGAAAAATTGCTGTGGTTCGGTGGCGCCATCCAGGTCGCGGGCGAAGTGCGCGCGCGCAAGGCCGACCGCCACGCCACCTCCGACTGGATGGAGCTGGAAAAGCAGCGCGGCATCTCGGTGACCTCGTCGGTGATGCAGTTCCCGTACCGCGAGAACATCGTTAACCTGCTCGACACCCCGGGCCACGAGGACTTCTCCGAAGACACCTACCGCACGCTGACCGCGGTGGACTCCGCGGTGATGGTGATCGACTCGGTCAACGGCGTGGAAGCGCAGACCATCAAGCTGCTCAACGTCTGCCGCCTGCGCGACACGCCCATCATCACCTTCATCAACAAGCTCGACCGCGAAGGCCGCTCGCCCATCGAGCTGCTCGACGAAATCGAGGACGTGCTGAAGATGCAGTGCGCGCCGATGACCTGGCCGATCGGCATGGGCAAGGCTTTCCGCGGTGTGTACCACCTGATCGACGACCGCGTGCAGCTGTTCGACCCGCACGGCGAGAAGGGCACCTCGGCCATGGTCCAGGGCCTGGACAACCCGGAGCTGGACCGCGTGCTGGGTACCCAGGCGGAAGAGCTGCGCATCGAGATCGAACTCGTGCGCGGCGCGTCGCATGCCTTTGACAAGGACGCGTTCCTTAGCGGCAAGCAGACGCCTGTGTACTTCGGCTCGGCCGTCAACAACTTTGGCGTGCAATCACTGCTCGATGCCTTGTGCGAGCTGGCACCGCCGCCGCAGGGCCGCAATGCCGAGTCGCGCGCGGTGGAGCCGCAGGAGCCCAGGTTCACTGGCTTCGTGTTCAAGATCCAGGCCAACATGGACCCGCGCCACCGCGACCGCATCGCGTTCGTGCGCGTCTGCTCGGGTCGCTTCGAGCGCGGCATGAAGGTGCAGCATGTGTCCACCGGCAAGACGATGGCCATCAACAACGCCATCACCTTCATGTCGCAGGACCGCAATACGACCGAAGAGGCTTACGCTGGCGACATCATTGGCGTGCCCAATCACGGCACCATCCGACTGGGCGATGCGTTCAGCGAGGGCGAGGCGCTCAAGTTCACCGGCATCCCGTCGTTCGCGCCTGAGTTCTTCCGCCGCGCGCGGCTGAACAACCCGCTCAAGGTCAAGCAGTTGCAAAAGGGCCTGCAGCAGCTGGCGGAAGAGGGTGCGACGCAGATGTTTCGCCCGATCGCTTCCAACGACCTGGTGCTGGGCGCCGTCGGCATCCTGCAGTTCGATGTGGTGGCGCACCGCCTGGAGCACGAGTACGGTGTCGACGCGATCTTCGAGTCGCACGACTGCGCCACCGCGCGCTGGCTCAAGGGCGACCCCGCGGAGATCGATAAGCTGATCGAGAAGGCGGGCCACAATGTGGCGCTCGACGGCGCCGGCGACCACGTCTACCTGGCGCCCAGCATGGTCAACCTGCGCCTGACGCAGGAGCGCTTCCCCAAGCTGCAGTTCATGGAGACGCGCGAAATCGTTTGATTTTCGCGCTGCCAGAGCGATCTGGCGCAAGCGCCGCCCGCTCGGGCGGCGCGCCTAATCCAGGCGCATGAGGTAGTGCAGGACCAGCGTGCAACCGGAGCACAGCACTACCGCATTGACCATGCGCAGGAACTGCTCGCGCGACAAGCGCAGCGTGATCCTGCGCCCGGCCCACAGGCCCAGCGCCATCGCCGGCGCCAGCAGCAGCGCCAGCTTGATGATGGCCGCACCCGCATAGACTCCCGCCAGGGCAAATAGCACCAGCCGCGTCAGCGTACTCACGCCGATCAGCGTGGACTGCGTCATGCGCATGGCGTCCTTGCCCAGCCGGCCCGACAGGTAGATCGCATAGAGAAAGCCGCCGCTGCCGAACATGGCCGAGCACACGCCGCCGCCCAGGCCAAAGGGCAGCGCCGCGCGTGGCGTGAAGCCGGTGGGCCGCTTGCCGGCAAGCGACCAGATCGCATACCCCATGGCGAACACGCCAAGCAGCAGCGGCAACAGGTCCGACTGCAGCTTGAGCAGCAGTGCGGCACCCACCAGGCTGCCGGCCAGCATGCAGGGCAGCAGCCGCCCAAGCTCGGCGTGGTCGGCGGCGCGGCCATCGCGCAGCAGGGCAAAGGCTGCGGCCGTGCAGTCCATCAGCGCCAGCAGCGGCACGATCTGGCGCACCGGCATCAGGTAGGCCAGCAGGGGCCCGGCCACCAGCGCGGTGCCGAAGCCCGCCATGCCGAAGATCACATAGGCGCCGGCGATGGCCACGCACATGGCGAGGTAGGCAGGCAGGGAAACGTCGGGCAGCAGGGCGGTCAGGTCCACGGGCATTGGCATCAGGGTTGCGTGCCCCACAGCATAGGGACGCGTGCGTGCTCGGACCAATATCAAAGCGCCCCGCGATCCATCGCAAAGCGGCATGGCAGCGCGCTGGGCGCGGCGCGCGCGCCATGGCACACTTGCGCGCACGACCCAGGCCGATGTCAGCCCGTCCGTCCCATGAGCCCGCCCATTCAATGAGTCCGTCCCTCAAGCAGTTGCGCTACTTCGTTGAAATTGTCGATGCCGGCAGCTTCAGCCTGGCCGCGGAGCGGCTCTTTATCGCGCAGTCGGCGCTGAGCCGGCAGATCAAGGAGATGGAGGGCATGCTGCAAGTGGTGCTGCTGGTGCGCAAGCCGCGCCATGTGGAGACCACGCCAGCCGGCCGCGCTTTCCTGGAGGCGGCGCGCCGCATCCTGGCCGAGCTGACCGAGGCCTCGGCGCAGGCGCGTCAGGTTGAGCGCGGCGAGCAGGGCACGGTGCGCCTGCTGCATTCCAGCTCGGTGCCGCTGACGCCGGCATGCACGGCGGTGCTGCGCGAGTACCAGGCGACGCACCCGGGGATACGTTTCGAGATCTCGCAGGCCTCCAGCGAACAGCAGGCCATGGAGATCGAGGAGGGCCGCGCCGACCTGGGCCTGGCGCGCGAGCCGCTGCTGCGCCGGCTCCCCGGCGTCGAGGTGGACCCGCTCTATGAAGAGCGCCTGGTGCTGGCGGTATGCAGTGCGCATCCGCTCGCGCATGAGCAAAGCGTGGCGTTGGAGCGGTTGCGGGAAGAGTCCTTCGTGTCGCTGCCGCATCCGGACCGGGGCGGCCTGAGCCATCGCGTGGCGCAGTGCTGCCTGGAGCGTGGCTTCTATCCGCGCGCGGCGGCGGCGATCTCGCGCAAGCTGTCGCAGCTGGCGCTGGTGGAGGCAGGGTTTGGCGTAGCCTTGGTGCCGGCTTCGCTCAGTCGCCTGGCACCGCCGGGCGTGCGCTGCGTGCCGCTGGCCGATGCCGGCGGCGATAGTCGCTGTGATAGTCGCTGTGATAGTCGATGTGATACGCGCGTGCTGCTGCTGTCGCGCCGCGACGCCGCGCCAGCCGCCGCGGCGCTCGCGCAGTGCCTGCGTGCGGCGCTGTCGCCTCGATAGTCGCCTTAATCGCCTTAGTCGCTTAGTAGGCCAGCGAAGCCTGAACGTAGAACGTGCGCGGCATGCCCACGTACTTGCCCGCGTTGTTGTCGGTGGAGCGGGTGAAGTAGCGGCGGTCGAACAGGTTCTTCACGCCCACCGCGATCTTCAGGTTCTGCGCCGCCTTGCCGAAGTCGTAGCCCAGGCGCAGGTTCATCAGCTCGCGCCGCTTTCCACCATGGTCTCGCGGTCGACGATGGTCCGCGCCCCGGGGTGCTCCAGCACCTTGGCCTCGTTCGGGCTCTCCAGCCAGTTGCCGACCACCGTGACGGCATTGAGGGTGCTTTCGGCGCTGAAAGCACCTGGGGTTGCCGCGTCAGGGGCGGTTGCCGGCGCGGCCGCGGGCTGCGGGTCGGCCGCATGCACGCACAGGGTCAGGCAAAGCAGGGCAGCGCCGATGGCGGCGCTGGAGAGCTTGAAGGTGGGCTGCAAAATGGAATTCCTGGGAAGCGCTGGCGGGGATCCGTGCATCCGCCGCATCGAGGGCTCGCGTTATAAATACGAATCATTATCGATTCCACTGTGTGTGTCTTCCCCGTTGCAACAATGCATCATTGTTGATACATGAAAGGGGGTGGGACGTGATGCATGCGCCTGCATGCACGCCGCGGCTCGGATAGAATTCGTGCCAGCTTTGCCCCGCCGCCCGTCCTGTCATCACAGCCATCCATGCCGACCCCTGCTTCCGTTCCGGCCCCCGAGCCGGACTCAGTCTTTCGCGACCCTTCATTTCGGCTGTTCTGGTTTGCCCGCCTGTGCACCACCATCGGCTACCAGATCTTTACGGTGGCGGTAGGCTGGCAGATCTACGATCTCACCCGCGACCCGTTCATGCTTGGCATGGTGGGGCTGGTGCAGTTCCTGCCTTCGGTGATGCTGCTGCTGATGTCCGGCCACGTGGCCGACCGCTTCGACCGGCGCCTGATCGTGCGCATCTGCCAGACGCTGGAAGCGCTGATCGCGGTGTCGATGGCGGTGGCAAGCTTGTCGGGCTGGATCACGCGCGATCACATCTTCGTGTTTGTGGCCCTGATCGGCGCCACCCGAGCCTTTGAAACGCCGACCCTGCAAGCGCTGCTGCCAAGCGTGGTCACGCCACGCATGTTTCCGCGCGCGGTCGCGCTGTCCAGCTCCGCCACGCAGACGGCCATCATCATCGGCCCCGCGCTGGGCGGTTTCGCCTATGTGGCTGGCCCGGGCGTGGTCTACGCCATCAGCGCCACGCTGTTCGCCGTGGCCGCCTGCCTGGTCACCGCCCTCAAGCTGCGCCAGGCCGCGCAGCGGCTGACCACGCCGGTCAGCATCGCCACGCTGTTCGCGGGTTTTTCGTATATCCGCGGCCGGCCGGTGCTGCTTGGCGCGATTTCGCTGGATCTCTTTGCCGTGCTGCTAGGCGGCGCCACCGCGCTGCTGCCCATCTACGCGCGCGACATCCTGCATACCGGCCCCTGGGGCCTGGGCCTGCTGCGCTCGTCGCCCGCCATCGGCGCGCTGGCGACCGCGCTGTGGCTCGCCCACCATCCGATGAACCGCCGCGTGGGCCGCGTGATGTTCGGCGCCGTGGCCGTCTTCGGCGTGGCGACGATGGTGTTCGGCATCTCGCACTGGTTGCCGCTGTCGATGGCGGCCCTGGTCATGCTTGGCGCCTCCGACATGATCAGCGTGGTGGTGCGCTCCACGCTGGTCCAGCTCGATACGCCCGACGACATGCGCGGGCGCGTGGGCGCGGTCAATTCGGTCTTTATCGGCGCGTCCAACCAGCTTGGCGAGTTCGAGTCCGGCGTGACGGCTGCCCTGTTCGGGCCGGTTGGCGCGGTGCTGCTTGGCGGCATCGGCACGTTGTTGGTGGTGGTGGTGTGGATGCGCCTGTTCCCCTCGCTAGCCTCGCGCGACCGCTTGCACAATCACCCCGTCACAGCTTGAAATAAGGTCCAAACCGGCCGGTCCCAGCACCGGCCGGGTGCAGCGCCCGTTCTTCCTCCGCGCCTTCCTTCGCACCAAAGCGTACCCAATTCTGCGTGCTCCCGCGCAGCGGTGCCGCACGATGTTCCCCACATAAAAAGTACGCCCAAGCCCACTCCGGCGAAAGATTTTTTCAATCGGGGCCAGCCCTTGCCCACGCAGGGCTGGCGCCGATTCGCCCCGCTGTTCCCGCGCATCTGGGGGAAACCAATTCCCCTGTCATTTGTCCTGAAAGTATCCTCAATTTCAATCAAATGCAGGCAATCGTCTGATATCAAGTCTGGCCATCGCCGGCTTTGGTAGTCCGGGCACCGCCAGTGACAGGAGAGTGACCAAACATGTGTGGCATTGCTGGAGAACGACGCTCTGATCGGGTCATGGCCGACCTGCGCGCCGTCACAGACATGACCCGCGACCGGGCCAGGCGCGGCCCCGGCGCAGAGGGCCTGGTCGGTCTGGGCGCACGCGCGTTCGACTATCGCCGCACCGTGGCCGACGTGTCGATGAGCGGGCTGTTGTCGGGCGGCATGGACGCCAGCCCGATCACCGGATTGCTCGCAGAAACGGGTACGCCCGACCTGCGTGCCTACGCCATCGGCTTCGAAGCCGCGGGCGGCGAGGCCGCCGTCACCGCTGCGCGCGCACTGCGCATCCCGGTGGTGGGGGTGGATTTTCTGGTGCCGGCGCACGATCAGCCGCAGCACGTGATCATCGAAGCCAACGAGCGAACCGGCGTGGCCAACCACGAACCGCAGCCGGTCGCCGAGCGCTTCATGGCCCGATGCCACGCTCGTGCGTACCAACCTCTTCACGATCAATAGCGTACCAACCTCTTCCTGAAATCTTTCGAACCGAACCATGAACCCGCCCGCATGCAGACACTGAAGATCGACCCGCTTTACCTCAAGACCACGCCGCAGGCGCAGCGCAAATCGGTATACAGGTGGGCGATTTCGTCACCGCCGCGCTCGCCGCGCCTGTGCGACAAGCACGGCATTCCCAGCCATCGGGATATGTTCCGCTTCCATCATGCCGATGCGGGCGCGGCGGTGAGCGCCGGGCACGATGTGCGTACCGCGTTGCTTTGTTTCGGCGCCGACGCCTCGCATGGCTACGCGCGCGCACGCTTGTCCGTGCTGGTGCGCCTTGCGGAATGGCTCGCGGTCTATATTCAGAGCGTGCTTACCTTGCCGGAGGACCGCCAGCGCCGCATGCGCTCGGTGGCTGGCTTCTCGCACCAGTTCGATCCGGGCCAACCGGCGCGCAGCGAAACGCCGCTGCCGGATGCCGGGGAACCGGTGCACCGCTGCCGCGACGACGATGCATCCTGAGCCAAGCATGTCTCGCCTTTCCACACTGATCGCCGGAGCCGAATCCATGAACCTGAACTTCATCGAGCCCCACAAGCTGGAAGCAGCCTGGGCGTACTTGCTGCAACTGGTGGTGCAGCAAGGCCTGAACTGCATCGCCGCCATGCTGATCCTGATCCTGGGCTGGTGGCTCTCCGGGCGCGCCCGCGCCGCGGTGCTGCGCGCGTTTGACCGCCCGAGCGTGGATGCCACCTTGCGCCCGATGCTGGCCAGCGTCACGCAGTGGATCGTGCGCGTGATCACGGTGGTGCTGGTGCTGTCGCAATTCGGCGTGCAGACCGCCAGCATCATCGCCATGCTCGGCGCCGCCGGCCTGGCCATCGGCCTGGCGTTGCAGGGCACGCTGCAGAACATCGCCGCGGGCATCATGCTGGTGCTGCTGCGGCCGTTTCGCGTGGGCCAATACATCGATGCGCAGGGCGTGGCCGGCACCGTCCGCGAGACGGGCTTGTTCATGACCGAGCTGACCACCTTCGACGGGGTTTGCCTGCGCGTGCCCAACGGCAAGATCTGGGGCAGCGCCATCACCAACTACAGCGAGAATCCCACCCGCCGGCTCGACATTGAAGTCACGGTCACCTTCGATGCCGACATCCAGGCCGCACTCGATGCGTTGCGCGCCATGCTTGCGGCCGAGGGCCGCGTCCTGGCGGACCCGGCCTCCGAGGCGATGGTGGTCAATTACGCCGCGCAGGGCGTGACGCTCAACGTGCGCTGCTGGGTTGCCGCCGGGGATTACTGGAACGTGCGCTTCGCCTTCTACCACCGCATCAAGCAGGTGCTCGAAGCCGCCGGCTGTGCCATCGCCCTGCCGGTGCAGGAGTGGCGCGTGTCCGAGGACGTGCAAGCGGCCGCGCCCGCCGCGCCGAGTCCCGCGCATCGCCTGAGCTGACGAACCAACCTCTTCGGATACCGCCGCCGCGGTGCGCAAGCACCCCGGTGGCGATCTCGTTTGGTGGTGAGCGCTTGCGCCGCCATTGGCCTTTCCATTTCTCTCTCCCCTTCGGGTTCTTCACCGGTATCCGCGTTTCGTTGCGCCACGCGGCGCAACACGGCATGCCTTCAATCTCTGGAATTGGATTTGCTGTCTGCACACAAGCTCGAACTGAACCCCCTCGCCCGGAAGCCCCTCAGCTTGCGCAAAGTCTCTCCCGCCAATCAAGGCATCTTCCCTTGTGCATCGCGCGCGAGGCTCGCGCGGTGTCTGCCCGCGCTGGCCTGCGCCGCCGTGCTCGCTCCCGCCGCGCCAATGGCCAACGCGCAGGGCAGCCTCACGCTGTACGGGTTTGCCAACGTCGGCATCTTTCGTCCCGCGCCCGGCCAGCCCATTCAGCTCGGCACCTTGCAGCGCAGCTTCATCGGCCTGCGCGGCAGCGAAACCCTGGCCCCCGGCTGGGCCGCCACCCTGAACCTGCAAACGCGCTTCGACATGGGCAATGGCCGGCTCGAAGCCAGCGGCGCCACGCCGTATTTCCAGGGCGAATCCACCGTCGGCATCAGGTCGCCCTATGGCGACCTGCGCGTTGGCCGCGCGCTGACGCCGATGTGGCAATACGACTGGCAGTACGACAGCTGGGACAATTTCAACCGCGTGAGTTCCGTGGCGTGGTACGTGTATCACCCGTCCTATCGCACCGATCCGTATCACAATGGCCCCGCGGGCGAATACTCGCGCCTGAACAACGGCGTGTTCTACGACTCGCCAAAATGGGGCGGGATGCACGTGCACGTATCCGCCGGCGTGGAGAAGAACGAAACGCCGGACGCCGCCGGCAACCAGGACCGCACGCGCCCGCTGGCGGCCTCGCTCAACTACGATGCCGGGCCCTGGTCGGCCATGCTGACGGCGGAGCGCAATTCGGCTTATGACAACACGTGGTTCGCGGGGCTGGCCTACGCGTTCACCAAGGTGCGGCTGATGGCCTCGTACAGCCAGACCCATCTAAGCGCCGCGAGCCAGGCCTTGCTCGGCGACGCCAGCGCCAGGCGCAGCGCCGCCACGCTTGGCGTCAACTGGCGCGTGGGCGCCTATACGCTGAAGCTCTCGGGCGCGCGCGATTTCCAGGGCTATGGCACGGCGGGCGCGACCGGCTACGTCACCAGCGGGGTGGACTACGCGCTATCGAAGCGCACCACGTTGTACGGCGCGGTGTCGTATCGCCACAGCCGCTACGCAGGCGGCGGCACCGGCTTCGGCGCCGGCATCAGCCATAGCTTCTAAGCCGCGCACAAGCCATCTCCCGTCAGCCCTCCTCGGCAAACAGCGAGCACGCCCCGGCCTCCGCCGTGCTGACGTGGCGGCGGAAATTGGCAAACAGGTCGCGTCCCACGCCATGCCGGTTGGCGGACAGATCGGGTGGCGTCACCGAGCGCGCGGCCCATTCCGCTTCGGGCACCAGCACCGTGAGCACGCCCGCATGCGCGTCCACGCGCATCGGGTCGCCCTCGCGCACGCGGGCGATGCCGCCGCCACTCAATGCCTCGGGGCACACATGGATGGCGGCCGGCACCTTGCCTGACGCGCCGGACATGCGTCCGTCCGTCACCAGCGCCACGTGGAAGCCGCGGTCCTGCAGCACGGTCAGCGTGGGCGTGAGCTTGTGCAGCTCCGGCATGCCGCAGGCGGCCGGCCCTTGCCATGGCAGCACCGCGACAAAGTCACGCTCCAGCTCGCCGCGCTTGAACGCTTCGATCAGCGCGTCTTGCGAGTGGAACACCATCGCCGGGGCTTGCACGATGTGGTGCTCGGGCTTGACCGCCGAGATCTTCAGCACGGCGCGGCCGATATTGCCGTCAAGCAGCTTGATGCCGCCTTCCGGCGCGAAAGGCTGGCCGGCGGCGCGCACGATGCTGTCGTCCAGCGGCGCTTCGGGCCCCTCGATCCAGGTGAGCTTGCCATCGCGCAGCACCGGCTCGCGCGTGTAGTCGGCCAGGCCCTTGCCGACCACGGTGGTCACGTCATCGTGCAGCAGGCCAAGCTGCAGCAAGCCGCGAATCACCAGTCCGAGTCCGCCGGCGGCCTGGAACTGGTTCACATCCGCGCTGCCGTTCGGATACACGCGCGCCAGCAGCGGTACCACTTCCGATAGCTCGGCAAAATCGTCCCAGCCCAGCACGATGCCCGCGGTGCGTGCCATCGCCACCAGGTGCAGCGTATGGTTGGTGGAGCCGCCGGTGGCCAGCAGGCCGACGATGCCATTGACGAAGGCGCGCTCGTCGAGCACGTCCGCCACCGGCGTATAGCGATCGCCGCCATGCACAAGGCGCAGCGCCTGGCGCGCGGATTCGCGCGTGAGCGCTTCGCGCAGCGGCGTGTTGGGATTGACGAAGGCGGTGCCGGGCAGGTGCAGGCCCATGATCTCCATCAGCATCTGGTTGGAGTTGGCGGTGCCGTAGAAGGTGCAGGTGCCGGGGCCGTGGTAGGACTTGCTCTCCGCCTCCAGCAACTCCGCGCGGCTGAGCTTGCCCTCGGCGTAGCGCTGGCGCACACGCGCCTTT
The DNA here is from genome assembly GCF_056399905.1 of Cupriavidus sp. 01L46. Classification (NCBI taxonomy): domain Bacteria; kingdom Pseudomonadati; phylum Pseudomonadota; class Betaproteobacteria; order Burkholderiales; family Burkholderiaceae; genus Cupriavidus; species Cupriavidus sp. 01L46. The sequence continues at coordinate 84,101 of NZ_JBFTSF010000001.1, read as the reverse complement.
TCCTCGTTGCCGATGCCGGTGGTCATGGGGCCGCCCGGCACGAAGATGGCGGGCAGGTGGCCGAACGACAGCGCGCCCATCACCAGCCCCGGCACGATCTTGTCGCACACGCCGAGGTACAGCGCGCCGTCGAACATCTGGTGCGACAGCGCCACCGCGGTGGATAGCGCGATCACGTCGCGCGAGAACAGCGAGAGATCCATGCCGTCCTGGCCCTGCGTCACGCCATCGCACATGGCGGGCGTGCCGCCGGCGAATTGCGCGGTGCCGCCCGCCTCCAGCGCGGCTTCCTTGAGCCATTGCGGATACTCCGCCAGGGGCTGGTGCGCCGACAGCATGTCGTTGTAGGAGGAGACGATGGCGAGGTTGGGGCGCTCTTGCGCCTTCAGGCGGATCTTGGCCTGCTCGGGCATGGCCGCCACGGCGTGCGCCAGGTTGGTACACGAGAGCTGCGCGCGCTCCACCTTCTGTCCCGCCATGGCGCGGGTGCGGTCCATGTAGGTCTGGCGGGTGGCGGCGCTGCGCGCGATGATGCGGGCGGTGACCCGTTCCAGGACTGGGTGACTTGGCATGGGGATCTCCTGCGTGGGTGCTTTTTCAGCCTAGTGCACTTTGGGGAGGGGTGCACGGTTGGCGCGCGGTTGGCGCGCGGTTGGCGCCAGTATGAGCCGCTGCACGTTTTCTCCACAAGTGCTAGACTCCGCCCCATTCTCTGGAGTTCAAACGACATGAAGCAAGTAGCGCAACGCACCGCCATTGCAGCGTTTGCCGCGGCACCTTACGGTGAACGCGTGCTGCTGGCTATTCACGTCTAGTCTTCCGAGCGTCCCGCCCGGAAGGCTGCAAGGCCAGTTCCGGGAACGACGAAACCGATCATCGCCAACCCCGGACGGCCCGCAGGCCCGCCGGGGTTTTGTTTTTTTGTTTCGCCACCATCTGACACGCCATGCGTACCTACGACAAGTTGATTGCCACGATTCAAACCGGCCAAGGGAACGGGGGCTTGCGCTCGTCCCTTGGTGCGGTAACGGCGTCGTCTGGCGTAGTCACCGAGACCATTGCGTGCCGCATGCGGCATGCCGGCGCCGCCTCGCAAGCGATCCCATAGCCTCCTGGCTGCACATGCAGTCCGGGAGGCCTCGCAGATCGCCTCCCAGGGACCAAAAACACCCTGGCAGGCACGCACCCGCCAGGGTGTTTGCATTCAGGCAGCCCATCATGGAAAGCAGAAACGAAAGCAGGCAGGAAAGCAGGAAACTCAGGAACATCGGCATCATTGCCCACGTGGACGCGGGCAAGACCACCACGTCCGAACGCATCCTGTTCTACACCGGCGCCAGCCACCGGCTGGGCGAGGTGCATGACGGCGCCGCCACCATGGATTTCGATCCACAGGAGCAGGCGCGCGGCATCACCATCAACAGCGCGGCCACCACCGTGTTCTGGCGCGGGCACCAGATCAACCTGATCGATACCCCGGGCCACATCGATTTCAACATCGAGGTGAACCGCTCGCTGCGCGTGCTCGACGGCGCCGTGGTGGTGTTCGACGGCGTGGCCGGCGTGGAGCCGCAGACGGAGACCAACTGGCGCCTGGCGGACCACTACCGCGTGCCGCGCCTGGCCTTCATCAACAAGCTGGACCGCACCGGCGCGGATTTCCTGCGCGTGGCCGGCATGATCGAGGAACGCCTTGGCGTGGTGCCGCTCGTGCTGCAGTTGCCGATCGGCAGCGAGGGCGATTTCCACGGCGTGGTCGACCTCGTCACCATGCAGGCCCTGCTATGGCAAGGCGGCGCGGGCGGCACGGGCTACGTGACCGATGCCGTGCCGCAGGCGCTGGCGGAGCAGGCCGCGGCTTGGCGCCAGCGTTTGCTGGAAACGCTGGCCGAGCAGGACGATGCCTTGCTGGAAGACTACCTGGCGGGCCGCGAGCCGGCCGCGGACACCCTGCGCGCAGCCATCCGGCGCGCGACCATCAGCGCAGCCGTGGTGCCCGTGCTGGCGGGTTCCGCCTTCAAGAACAAGGGCGTGGAGCCTTTGCTCGATGCGGTGACAGCGTACCTGCCGGCACCTGGCGAAGCGGGCCGTCATGCCGTGAGCGCGGACGCGGACCAGCCGCTGGTGGCGCTCGCCTTCAAGGTCGTGCACGATGCGCACGGCACGCTGACGTTCTTGCGGGTGTATCGCGGGCGGCTCGCGGTCGGCGACACCGTGCTCAACGCGGGCAGTGGCAAGCGCGAGCGGGTGGCAAGGCTGTATGAGATGCATGCGGACCGCAAGCAGGAGCTGGAGGTTGCCGTGGCCGGCGACATCGTGGCGATAGCGGGCCTCAAGGCCACCATCACCGGCGACACGCTGACCGATCCCGCGCACCCCATGGTGCTGGAGACGATCGACTCGCCCGAGCCGGTGATCGACGTGGCCATCGAGCCGAAGAGCCAGTCCGACCAGGCCGGCTTGTCGCGCGGCCTGCAAGTGCTGGTGCAGGAAGATCCGAGCCTGCGCCTGCGCCAGGATCCGGAGAGCGGGCAGACGTTGCTGTCCGGCATGGGCGAGCTGCAGCTGGAGGTCACGCTGGAGAAGCTGCGCACACGCTTTCAGGTGGAGGTCACGGTAGGCCGCCCGCAGGTGGCGTATCGCGAAACGCTGACCCGTGCCGCCGATGCGCGCTACCTGCATCGCAAGCAAAGCGGTGGCCCGGGACAGTACGCGGAAGTGGTGCTGCGCTTCGAGCCGCTGGCGCGTGGCGAGGGCGTCCGGTTCGAGAGCCGCATCAGCGGTGGCGCGGTGCCGCGCGAGTTCGTGCCGGCGGTGGAGGCCGGCATCCGGCGCGCGGCCGCGCAGGGCGTGCTCGCCGGCTACCCGGTGGTGGATGTCCAGGCCATCCTGCTGGACGGCAGCTATCACGAGCGCGACTCCTCGGCCCTGGCCTTCGAGACCGCGGCCGCGTGCGCCTTCCGTGAAGCCGCGCGGCAGGCTGCGCCCGTGGTGCTGGAACCGGTGATGAGCGTGGAAGTGGTGACGCCCGCCGATCATGTGGGCGATGTCATCGGCGATATCCACCGGCGCCGGGGCATGGTGCGCGGGCAATCGCAACGCGGTGGCGGCAACACCATGGTGGTGGAGGCGCATGTGCCGCTGGCCAGCATGTTCGGCTACATCGGCAGCCTGCGCGCGCTGACCTCGGGCCGCGCCAGCTTTGGCATGCAGTTCGATCACTATGCCGCGGCACCGGCCACGGCGGTGGTGGAGATGGCTGGCTGAGTCTGACGGCGGTTGCAATCGGGCGGGCGCCGCGTGGGTGCCCGCCCCCTGGCGACCGGCGAGGCTTCATCCGCCGGCGCGCACACGCCCGCTCAGACGTCGACGATCACCAGCGTGCCGTGGCTGCCGGGCAGCACGGCGTGGGGGATGCCGGCAAGGGCGAGGTACATCTGCCCCGGCTCGACGACAACGGTGCCGGCTTCGCCTTGCACTTGCAACATGAGCCGTCCGCTCACCACGAGCAGGCCTTCGTTGTAGTCGTGCGTCTCCGCTTCATACGCTTGTTCATCCATGCGCAGGACCTTGATGCGGGCGGGGCCGACCTGGCCCACGACTGTGGACTTCCATGCGCTGGGCAGCGCGGCGGCAAGGTCGTCAAACTGAATCAGCGGCACTGGTGTGGCTCCGGGTTGGTCTAGACGCGCTTCGGAATATCCAGGCCCTTGGCCACCGCGGGACGCGCCAGGAAGGCCTCGAGCGCGCGCGTGACGTGGGGGAAGTCCTGGATGCCGACCAGCTCGCCGGCCTCGTAGAACCCGATCAGGTTGCGCACCCAGGGGAAGGTCGCGATGTCGGCAATGGTGTAGGTGTCGCCCATGATCCAGACGCGGTCCGCGAGGCGGCCGTTGAGCACGGCCAGCAGGCGCTTGGCTTCCGCGACATAGCGGTCGCGCGGGCGCTTGTCCTCGTATTCCTTGCCGGCGAACTTGTTGAAGAATCCCAGTTGCCCGAACATCGGCCCGATGCCGCCCATCTGGAACATCAGCCACTGGATGGTCTCGTAGCGGCCGGCGGGATCTTGGGGGATGAACTTGCCGCTCTTGTCGGCGAGGTAGAGCAGGATCGCGCCGGACTCGAACAGGGCCAGCGGCTGGTCGCCGGGGCCGTTCGGGTCGAGGATGGCGGGAATCTTGTTGTTGGGGCTGATCGACAGGAACTCCGGCGTGTACTGGTCATTGGTGTCGAAGCGCACCAGGTGCGGTTCGTACGGCAGGCCGGTTTCCTCGAGCATGATCGAGATCTTGACGCCATTGGGCGTGGGCAGCGAATAGAGCTGGATCCGCTCCGGGCGCAGGGCGGGCCATTTATTGGTAACGAGGAAGGCGGAAAGATTGGTCATGGAATTCCGTAGGAATGGGAATGGATGAGCTGGGGCAATGGTTGGCCTTGGCGGCCGATGAGGATGGCCGTGCCGGGGTTCGCCGCGGGGCCTGCCCGGGCAAGCGCCGGGTCACTTCGGCTTGTCGTCGCCGTCGGGAGGGCTGACGCCGGCGGCAACCAGGCAATCGCGCAGGTGCTTGATCTCCTGCTTGGCGCAGACATTGCCATGGTGCGGGTGATGAAGGTAGAACTCATACTGGTTGAGCACCACCCTGAAGCGGGCGCCCTGGATCGGCTCCACCTTCGCGCCGAGTTGCTGCAGCAGCGACTCCACCTCGCGCCAGTGGATGTTGTTGCTGAGCGGGTGACTGAAGATCGACTGCAGGAGGCTGCGGGATTTGTGGCTCATGGCGCGGTCAGGCTTCTTCGGCGGCAATAGCCGTAGCATACAAGAGTGGGTAGGTCGGCGCTTGCTGCACCCGCGAGGGGACCCTCGCGCCTGTCCTATCTCAGCACTTGCCCAGCGCCAGGTAGGCCCGCGGCGTGGCGCCGGTGTAACGGCGGAACAGGGCAATGAAGCTGCTGACGCTGGCGTAGCCCAGGCCGAGCGCCACGGTAGTGACGCTTTCGCCTGCCACCAGCCGCTCCATGGCCGCCAGCATGCGCAACTGCTGGCGCCATTGCGCCAGGCTCCAGCCGGTGTCGGCCTGAAAGTGGCGGGTGAGCGTGCGGCGGGCCATGCCGATGCGTGCCGCCCAACCATCCAGGCCGGTGTTGTCGTCCGGGCTGGCCAGCAAGGCGGTGGCCATGCGCAGCAAGCGCGGCTCCTGGGGCATGGGCAGGAACAGTGTTTGCGCCGGCTGGCGGATGAAGTCATCGGCAAAGACCGCCAGGTAGTGCTCGCGCACCGATCCGGACGGCGGCTCGGCTTGCGCCAGCGCGTCGAGCAGCGCGGCCAGCAGCGGCGACAGGCGTACCACTTTGAGGGTTTCCGGCATGGCGGCACGGCTCCATGCCTCGTCGAAATACAGGCTCATTCCGGTCATCGCGCCATGGATGTGCGCACCGTGCGATGCATGCGGCGGCACCCAGCCGATGCAGCCGGTCGGCATCAGCCAGCGCCCGCCACCGGCCTCGATGCTGACCACGCCGGACTTCACGGTGAACAACTGGCCCTCGGCATGCGCATGCGGCACCTGTTCCCGGGCGGCTTCATGTGCGATCGGCCGGATTTCTCGTAGCGACATCGATTTGGCCCGTTTCGAATATAAGTTGGCATTCTATCGTTAGAGGGCAATGTGGCAAGTGCCTAGACTGGCTGCTCCAACCCAGCCAGGAGCGATGCATCGTGAATGCCAACATCAATGCCCACGCGAACATCAACATCAACACCAACATCAACACCAACACTCAGCCCCTTTCCGAACGTCTCGGCCAGCCCGTGGCAGCAGTGCTCGATAGCCTGAGCACCTTGCTCGCCCAGCAAGGCCGGCGGCTGCGCACGCAGCAGCCGCGCAGCGCCCCCGCCGACTTCCAGGCCCTGCGGGCGGCGTTCGACCAGCACAGCGGCGCCGTCGGCTTGGCGCTGAAAAGGGCATTGCTGGAGCGCTGGCCGCGGATTCCGTTTTCCGACCAGGAACTGGAAAGCGGCGCGCAGCAGGCACCGGAGCATGCCGACGCCTACTGGGTTTGCGATCCCATCGACGGCGCCCTGCACTACCTGAGCGGCATGCCGGGCTGGACCATTGCACTGTGCCTGGTGGTGGAAGGGGTGCCAGCACTGGCGCTGGTGCATGACCCGGCCACCGGGCGGACGTATCGCGCGGGCGCCGGCCAGGGCGCCGATTGCGACGGGGCGCCATTGCGGGCCAATGCGCGCGGGGAGCTGGCCTCGGCGCTGATCGCCACGGCGCATCCCAACTGGCCAGGGCAGGTGCGTAGCGATACCGCGGCCTTTCTGGATCGCTTTGGCCGTTTGTTGCCGCAGGTGTTCGGGCAGCGCGTATACGGCCCCACATCGTTGTTGCTGGCGCTGGTTGCCGGTGGCGCGTTAGATGGCTACTGGGAGTGCGGGCAGGATTACTACGACTGGTTGCCAGGCGCGTTGCTGGTGACCGAGGCGGGTGGCGTGGTGACCGCGCTGGATGGCAAGCCGTTCGCCTGGGGGTGCCAGGGGATCGTGGCCGCCGGGCCGGCCATGCATGGTGGGCTGAATTCGGCGCTGGCGGTATGGGGCTGATTCCATGGCCATTGCGTCCCGGTTTGGCTACGCAGAAACGGGTACGCTTTATTGCGCCGGGGCGTGTTTGCCCCGTTCCCGTTCCCGTTCCCGTCCCCGTCCCCGTCCCCGTCCCCGTCCCCGTCCCCGTCCCCGTCCCTGTTCCCGATACTTGCCTAGCCGGAGAAATTGCCGTGCCGGCCGGCACCCCCGACAAAGCGGGCGGCGCCCGGAATGCCCTCCTCGAACACGATCGGCGTGCCGTTGGCGCCTTCGGCCCGCAGTGCGTCGGCCAGCGGCAGGTCCCATTGCCCGTAGGCAGAGGCCCGGTCCGCCAGCATGCAGCGCTGTGGGAAGGCGGCCAGCTCATGCGCCAGCGCCTCGGCCGCGGCGCGGGCCTGGCCGGGCTCGACCACGCGGTTGGCCAGCCCCATGGCGAGCGCTTCCTCGGCGGACACCGGGCGGCCGGTCAGGATCATGTCAAGCGCGCGGCCCATGCCGACGATGCGCGGCAAGCGCACCGTGCCGCCGTCGATCAGCGGTACGCCCCAGCGCCGGCAGAACACGCCGAAAACCGCATCGCGCTCCGCCACGCGCAGGTCCGCCAGCAGCGCCAGCTCCAGCCCGCCCGCTACCGCATAGCCGCTGACCGCGGCCACCAGCGGCTTGGACAGCGCCATCCGGCTCGGGCCCATCGGGCCCGCGCCACCGCCTTGCGGATCCAGTTCGTGACGGCGCGCCGGGTCGCTTACCGCCGACAGGTCGGCGCCGCCGCAGAAATGCCCGCCCGCGCCCCACAGCACGGCCACGCGCAGCGCCGGGTCGGATTCGAACCGGGTGAATGCCTCGCGCAGCGCCAGCGCCATCGGGCCGTCCACGGCGTTGCGCTTGTCGGCGCGGTCCAGAATGATGGTGAGGACCGGGCCGCACGTTTCGGTCCTGACATAATGGTTGGGCTGACTGGGCTTACTATCCATGCTCTCATCCTCGGTGCCTGCGCCTGGCAAGGGTGAATCGGGTACTTTCAAGTACTTTCTAGGTGTTTTTCCACATGCGTAAATATTTCGTCAAATGATATATTTATGCCAATAAAAGAAATATTCCTGGTTTACCCTTCGCGGCATTCTTTACCGCCCACGTTGCTCCCGCTTTCGACCCATGCATGAAATAGAAATCCGCGAGCCCTCGGCGACCGACCTGGTCCTGGACCTGCTCTACGGCCACCCGGAGCGTACCCTGCCGGTGCAGGCGCTGGCGCGCGGCGCTGAGGTGATGGGCATCGGCACGCCCAGCGTGCGGGTGGCGCTGACGCGCCTGCAGCGCCAGGGCCGCATCGTCAAGACGGAGCGCGGCTGCTACGCGGTGTTGCCGGAAGGCAACCCGGTCTACGACGAGGTCGAGCACTGGTTTGAAAAGGAGAGCCGGCTGGGGCACTGGGCTGGCGACTGGCTGGTGGTGCAGGACGCCGCGGTGGCGCGCAGCGAGAAGACCGCCTGGCGCCACCATGCGCGCGCGCTTTCGTTGTCCGGTTTTCGGGTGCTGGCCGCCGGCATCAACGTGCGCCCGGACAACCTCGCGGGCGGCGCCCCGGCCATGCGCGCGGCGCTGTCCCGGCTCGGGATGGCCAGCGCCGGCCTGCTATTCGTGGGCCGCGAGTTCGATGCCGATGCCGCCGCGCGCATGCCCCAGCTGTGGGACGTGCCGGCGCTGCAATCCGCGTACCGCCGCGCGCTGGCGCAGCTTGAGCGCAGCCGGGCCAAGCTGGCGCGCATGGCGCCGGATGCCGGCGCGCGCGAAACCATGCTGGTGGGGCGTGCCATCATCCGCGCCATCGTGCGCGATCCGCTGTTGCCCGAGGCCATCATGGACCCGGCGCCCCGCCGCGCCCTGATCGAGGCCACGCGCGCCTACCAGCTCCAGGCGCGCGGCCTGTGGGTGGATCTGCTGGCCGGCTAGCGCGCGCAGGCGGCGAATCGCGGGCTGCGCGCCGGGTGGCGCCGAGCGATCCTCGCCTCGCCAAGCGGCAGCGACTCAACTAAACTGGCCGGAACTTATGCGGCGCACCGCGGCACTCAGTAAAGTGACGCGCGCTGGTGTTCCCGGAACCCCGCAGGCCCCGCCGGGCTCTTGCGCCGCACCCACGTTGGCCAAGACAAGGAGTACAGGGTGAGCATGCCCGATTTCGACATGGTGCTGTTCGGCGGCACCGGGGACCTGGCGCGGCGCAAGCTGCTGCCGGCGCTGTTCGATGCACACCGCGCGGGTTTGCTTCATCCCAACGCCCGCATTCTTGCCACCGGCAGCCATCCCCTTTCCACCGAAGACTACATCGGCTCGCTGGAACAGAGCGTGCGGCCGGGTCTTGAGCATGCGCCGCCCGAAGCCTGGGCCACCTTCCTTGCGCGCATCAGCTATGTGCAGGCCGACGCCCGCGTGCCCGAGCACTTCGACGCGCTGGCGGCCAAGGTGCTGCAGCGCTCGCCAGAGGTGGTGGTGTGCTATCTCGCCACCGGGCCGCATATCTTTGTCCCCATCTGCGAGCAGCTCGCGCGCACCGGGCTCAACCATCCCAATGTCCGCATCGTCCTGGAGAAGCCGCTCGGGCACGACCTGCCTTCGTCCGATGCGATCAACTCGGCCGTGGCGCAGTATTTCGGCGAAGACCAGATCTACCGGATCGACCACTACCTGGGCAAGGAGTCGGTGCAGAACCTGATGGCGATCCGCTTCGGCAACGCACTGTTCGAGCCGCTGTGGCGCCGCGAGTGGGTGCAGGACGTGCAGATCACCATCGCCGAGGAGCTTGGCGTGGAGACGCGCGGCGAGTTCTACGACAACACCGGCGCGCTGCGCGACATGGTGCAGAACCACCTGCTGCAACTGCTGTGCATGGTGGCGATGGAGCCGCCCAGCAGCCTGTCCGAGGACGCGATCCGCGACGAAAAGATCAAGATCCTCAAGGCGCTCAAGCCCATCACGCCGCAGGACGTGGCCGAGAAAACCGTGCGCGGGCAGTACCGGGCCGGCGCGGTGGGCGGCAAGCCGGTGGTGGGCTACCTGGACGAGAAGGGCATCGCGCCCGACAGCCATACCGAGACCTTTGTCGCCATCAAGGCCGAGATCGCCAACTGGCGCTGGTCCGGCGTGCCGTTCTACCTGCGCACCGGCAAGCGCATGCAGTCGCGCGTGGCGGAGATCGTCATCCACTTCCGCGATGTGCCGCACGCCATCTTCCCGCGCCCGCTGACCTTGTCGCCGCAGAACCGGCTGGTGATCCGGCTGCAACCGGAGGAGAGCATCCGCCTGTATTTCCTGGTCAAGCAGCCCGGCGATACGGTGGCGCTCACGGGCACCTCGCTCGACCTGGACTTCGCCAACTCCTTCAAGGTGCGCCGCGCGGGCGCCTACGAGCGCTTGCTGCTCGATGTCATCCGCGGACGCCTTGGATTATTCGTGCGGCGCGACGAACAGGCGCAGGCCTGGCGCTGGGTCGAGCCCATCATCGATACGTGGGCGGGCAGCACCGTGCCGCCCAAGGCGTATACCGCCGGCACGTGGGGCCCGGCTTCCTCGTCCGCGCTGATGTCGCGCGACGGCTCGCTCTGGCACGAAGAGGTGTGAGCCGCGCCCGCTGATCATTGATTGACCCTCATTCGAACAGGAGACATTGCCCATGCGACGCTACGAACATACCTCCGAGGCGGACCTGGCCGAAGCGATGGCGATCTCGGTGGCCCACGCGCTGGAGATCGCCATCGGCGTGAACGGGTGGGCGGTGCTGGCGGTGTCCGGCGGCCGCTCGCCGGTGGCGATGTTCGAGCGCCTGCGCCATCGCACCATCCGCTGGGACGCGGTCACCATCACGCTGGTCGACGAGCGCGTGGTGCCGCCGGACCATGACGACAGTAACGGCGCGCTGGTGCGCCGCCACCTGCTGCGCGAGGCGGCTGGCAAGGCGGCCTTCGTGCCGCTGGTGGCCGATGCCGCCGAAGCGGCCGACCCGGCCAGCGCGGTGGCCCGGCTGAACGCGGCCTGGCGCCAGCCCGACGTGATCGTGCTGGGCATGGGCGAGGATGGCCACACCGCCTCGCTGTTTCCCGAGGCGCCCGAGTTGCAGCAGGCGCTTGCCGAGCCGCGGCCGGGCTATATGGTGACGCATCCGCGCGAGGCGCCGCACGCGCGCATCACGCTGAACCTGGCGGCGCTGCTGGCCGCCGAGCGCGTTTTCCTGTCGTTCGCGGGACCCGTCAAGGCAGCCGTGTTCGCACGCGCCAGCAAGGGACCCATCCCCGCGCTGCCCATCAGCCTGGTGCTGAGCCGGCACCGGCACGGCACCGATGTCTTCTCGGCTTGATGCCATGCAGAACTTTCCACGCCTGCTGGGCGATGTCGGCGGCACCAATGTGCGCTTTGCGCTGGAGGCCGCGCCGCAGCGCATCGGCCCGGTGACCGCGCTCAAAGTGGCCGATTTCCCCTCGCTCGAGGCTGCCATGCAGCATTATCTCGGCGGCTTGCCGGCCGGCAGTGCCAGGCCGCGCTACGCAGCCGTTGGCCTCGCCAACCCGGTGACCGGCGATCGCGTCAAGCTGACCAATCACGCCTGGGCGTTCTCCATCTCGCAGATGCAGCGCTCGCTGGGCCTGGACCTGCTGCTGGCCATCAACGATTTCACCGCGCTGGCGCTGGGTTTGCCACACCTTGGCGCGCAGGATCTCACTCCGCTGCGCCAGGGCATGGCGGTGGCCGGCGCGCCGCTCGCGTTGGTCGGGCCCGGCACCGGGCTGGGCGTGTCCGGGCTGGTGCCCGCGCGCTCCGGGCCGGCCGTGGCGCTGGCCGGTGAGGGCGGCCATATCGAGCTGATGCCGGAGACCGAAGACGAATGGACCGCGTGGCGCGCGGCCCGCCAGGCCTTCGGCCGTGTCTCGGCCGAGCGTCTTTTGTCGGGCATGGGGCTGTCGCTGACGCATGCCGCGTTGCACGCAGAAACGGGTACGCCCCTGGCGCGCCAGCTCGAGCCGGCAGAGGTGACCGAAGGCGCGATCCACCGGCACGACCCGCTCTGCGAGCGCGCGCTTGCCGTGTTTTGCGGCTTGCTGGGTTCCGTGGCGGCCGATATTGCGCTGGTACTGGGTGCGCGTGGCGGCGTTTACCTGGGCGGCGGCATCGTGCCGCGCTTCGTGCCCGCGCTGCGCAACTCCGCGTTCAACGCACGCTTTACCGCCAAGGGGCGGCTGAGCGCGTACCTGGAAAGCCTGCCGGTTTACGTGATCAACGCGCAGTACCCGGCGCTGCCCGGACTGGCGCAGGCGCTGGAGGAAGCGATTACGCACGGCGCCGATGGCGATGGCGCCGGCCGAGCCAACCCGGCCAACCAACCTAACCCTGCCTGATCCGGACCTGCCCATGCGAGTGTTGCTGGTGGAAGACGACGCCATGATCGGCGATAGCGTGAAGGTGGCATTGCGCCAGGAAGGCTTCGCGGTGGACTGGGTGCAGGACGGCGAGGCCGGCCTGGCCGCGGCCACCCAGTCGGGCGGCCCCGATGGCGAGGCCTGCTATGCGCTGATCCTGCTCGACCTGGGCCTGCCGCGCCGCTCCGGGCTGGAGGTGCTTGCCGCGCTGCGCGCGCGCGGCGTGAATACGCCGGTGCTGATCCTGACCGCGCGCGACGCCGTGGCCGATCGCGTGGCGGGGCTGAACAGCGGCGCCGACGACTATCTCGTCAAGCCCTTCGACCTGCAGGAACTGGCCGCGCGCATGCACGCGCTGGTGCGCCGCGCCGAAGGCCGGGCGGAGCCGCTGCTGCGCTATGGCGGCATCGTGATCAATCCCGTGACCCGCGAGGCCACCCTTGACGGCGAGGCGGTGCGCCTGTCGGCGCGCGAGTTCGGCCTGCTCTCGGCGCTGCTGGCGCGGCCCGGCAAGGTGTGGTCGGTGGCGCAGCTGGAGGAGCGCCTGTACGGCTGGGGCGATGAAGTCGGCAGCAACACGGTGGAGGTCTACATCCACGCGCTGCGCAAGAAATTCGGCGCGGGGCTGATCCGCAATATCCGCGGCGTGGGCTATGTGGTGCCCAAGCTCGAAGCCGGGAGCGCGGGCTGATGCGCTCCATCCAGAGAACCCTGCTGTGGTGGCTTGCCCTGGGCCTGCTGGCCGGCATTGCCGTTGCCACTGCGCTGATCTACGGGCAGGCCCGGCAGGAGGCCAACGCACTGTTCGACTACCAGATGAAGCAGGTGGCCGCCGCGCTGCCCAGCCAGTTTGCCGATCCGGTAATGCCGCCGTTCGTTGCGCAGCAGTCGCCCGGCGCGCCGGGCTCGCCTAGCGACAGCCTGTTCCATGCCGATGAAGACGTCGTGATCCATATCTGGGATGGCTCCGGCCGCAGCCTGTATCTGTCGCACGCGCATCCGGCGTTGCCGCCGCGCGCCGAGCTGGGCTTTTCCAATGTCAAGACCGAGCAGGGCGAATGGCGGATCTACAGCGTGCAGCTCGGGCTCGGCGTGGTGCAGATTGCCCAGCCCATGTCGGCGCGCAGCGAGGTAGCCGCGCGCATGGCGCTGCGCACCGTGGCGCCCCTGCTGCTGCTGCTGCCGCTGATTGGCTGGCTGGTGTGGGTGGCCGTGGGACGCGGCCTGCGGCCCCTGCGCGAGATCGCCGCGGGGGTGCGCCAGCGTGACGCCAACGCCTTGGCCCCGCTGGCGGTCAGCCGCATGCCGGACGAGATCGCGCCGTTGACCGAGGCGCTCAACCAGCTGCTGGCGCGGCTGTCCCACGCCATCGATACCCAGCGCGCCTTCGTGGCCGACGCCGCGCACGCGCTGCGCACGCCGCTGGCCGCGCTGCAGTTGCAGGCCCAGCTGGTGGAGCGCGCCGATACGGCCGAGGAGCGGCAGGAGGCCGTGGGCAAGCTGCGCCAGGGGCTGGAGCGGCTCACGCACATGGTGGCCCAGTTGCTCACGCTGGCGCGCCAGGAGCCCGGCGCGGCAGCGCCCCCGCATGAGCCGGTGGAGCTGTGCGCGCTGGCGCAAAGCGTGGTGGCGGAGATGACCCAGGCCGCGCTCGACCGCCACATCGACCTCGGGCTCGACGCTGCCGCCGGCCCGGTCATGGTGCGCGGCGACGTCGATGCGCTGCGCATCCTGCTGACCAACCTGGTCGACAATGCGCTGCGCTATGTGCCGGCCGGCGGCAGGGTCGATGTGCTGGTTGGCCGTGAGCGGACCATGATGGGCGGAAGAGAAACGGGTACGCAGAGCGCGGAGCTGATCGTGCAGGACGATGGCCCGGGAATTCCCGCCGCCGAGCGCGCGCGCGTGTTCGACCGCTTCTACCGGGTGCCGGAAGCGCCCACGGGGGGCAGCGGGCTGGGCCTGGCCATCGTGGCGGAGATCGCGCAATCGCACGGCGCGCGGGTCTCGCTGGAAGACGCCGCGCCCGGGCTGCGCGTGCGGGTGGCGTTTCCCGTCGCGTGAGCGCGCGGCGGGGCCTTTGCTCAGCCTACCGGCGTGAGTACAGGCTCGCCGGCGAAATGCAGCCGGCTGTTCTCCTGGAACTGCCGCACCGAAGCGTCGATGGCTTCCGGCGACCTGCCTGCCACGTGCGGGGTCAGGACCACATTGGGGCAGTCGAACAGCTCGGCGGGCGGCTCAGGCTCGGTCTCGTACACGTCAAGTCCGGCGCCGCCGAGCTTGCCGGCGCGCAGGGCATCCGCCAGCGCCGCGGTGTCGAGCACGCTGCCGCGCGCGATATTGACCACGAAGCCGCCCGGGCCCAGCTGGGCCAGCACCTTGGCGTCGACCAGGTGGCGGGTGCCCGCGCCGCCGGGCGTGGCGATGATCAGGTAGTCGGCCCATTCGGCCAGCGCACCAAGGCTGTCGAAATAGCGATACGGCGCGTCGTCGCGCGGGGCCCGGTTGTGATACCCCACCTCCAGGTCGAAGCCCAGGCCGCGCTGCGCAATGCGCCGGCCGATGGTGCCCAGGCCGAGAATCCCCATGCGCTTGCCCGACACATTGGGCTGCAGCGGCAGCGCGGTGCGCCACTTGCCGGCGCGCGTGGCCTGGTCCAGCATCGGGATGGCGCGCACGGTGGCTAGCAGCAGCGCCATGGCGTGGTCCGCCACGCAGCTGTCGTTGGTGCCGGCGCCGTTGGCCACGACGATGCCGCGCGCGCGGGCGTGGGCCACGGCAATGTTCTCGTACCCCGCGCCCAGCGCGCACACCAGTTCCAGCGCGGGCATGGCGTCGATCTCCGCGGCGGTGAGGCCGACCGTGCCGATCGTCAGCACCGCGCGCACGCGGGCGCCGGCCTCCCGGACCTGCGCGGCACGGGCCGCGCTGTCGGGCGCATAAAGCACCTCGTATTGTTCGGCAATCCAGGACAGATGCTGGGCGCTGTTGTGGCTGAGGACGAGCAGGAGCGGCTTCATGATGGGCAGGAAGTTCGGGGCTGTTGGCGACGGCTGGGAGGAGGGTGAGCGGCCCCGGGACGAGGCCTAAGCTGCACCGCAGCATTGTAGCGGCGGTGCGCCGGGCTTGCTGGCGTGCTCCCGCGCGTGGCGCAAGCCATCCTTTACCTGGCCGGGACGGGCCTTGCCACGGGTTCGGCGGTGCTGCTCGATGGCGGCGGCGCGATCGGCTGACGCTCCGGATTGCTACGCAGAAACGGGTACGCTTTGCCGCGCGGGCAGTTGGTTCCGCCCACGCGGCGGGCGCCCTGGCTGCTCGCCAAGCCTTGAAGTGGAGCGGGAATGCCGCTCTAATGCAGCGGATGCGACTTATCGACTCCGTGAAAATGAAGCCTGCTTTCTTGTCCGCCCTGCTGCTAGCCACTGCGCTGGCGGTTCCCATGGCCCCCGCTGCCGCCGCGCCGCCGCCTGCCGCCACGCAGGCCGAGGTCACCCATCTCTTTGCCTACCTGGCAGGCTCGAATTGCCAGTTCAACCGCAACGGCAGCTGGTATCCGGCGCCGGATGCGGCCGCCCACCTCAAGAAGAAATACAACTACCTGGCCGACAAGGGCGCCATCAGCACCAGCGAGAGCTTTATCGAACTGGGCGCGAGCAAGAGCAGCGTCAGCGGCAAGCCTTACCTGGTCAAGTGCGGCCAGGCCCAGCCGATGGAGAGCGCACCATGGCTAGGCGCCGAACTGGCGCGCTACCGGCAGAAGGCTGCGGGCAAGTAGGCGCGAGCCCCTTCCTGGCCGTTGCAGATGGGTTTGAAGGCACGCAGAAACGGGTACGCTTTTGCTTTTCGGCAACAAAGGCCGGCCCGTGCACCCTGTCAGACGGCCCCTGATAGCCAACCGGCTTTCGCCGAACCCTGCTTCAGCCCGGGTGGCACTCGGGCGGCACGCATGCTGATCGCCGAATGCGGGCCCCGGCGTTTTCTGCCAAGGCCGCAAATCGTCTGCGCGGTGTGCGAGATGGGCCAGCGCTAAGCGTTGGCCGCAATCGGCGGCCTCATATTTCCTTGGCCATTCCCTTCAGGTCGATCCATGCATCGAACTGGGCCGCCGTGACATGTCCCGAGGCGAGCGCCGCCTCGCGCAGCGCCAGGCCTCGCGTGAGCGCCAGCTTGGCGATTTCGGCGGCGCGGTCGTAGCCGATGTGCGGGTTGAGCGCCGTCACGGGCATCAATGAACGCCCGAGCATCTCGGCGATGCGCTCGCGATCCGCCTGGACCCCTTCCACCATGCGTTCGGCAAAGCCCGCGGCGGCATCGGCAAGCAGCGTGACCGATTGCAGCAGGCTGTAGATGATCACGGGCTTGTACGCGTTGAGCTCGAGCGTGCCGAGGCCATTGGCCAGCGTGACGGTGGTGTGGTTGCCGATCACCCGGCAGCACACCATGGCCAGCGCCTCGGCCTGGGTGGGATTGACCTTGCCCGGCATGATCGACGAGCCGGGTTCGTTGCCCGGCAGGATCAGCTCGGCAAGGCCCGCGCGCGGGCCGGAGCCGAGCAACATGAAATCGCGCGCTATTTTCAGGAAGGACGATGCCGTGGTGTTGAGCGCGCCCGACAGGTCGGCCAGCGCATCGTGCGAGGCTTGCAGCGCATAGCGGTTCGGCGCGGGCTCGAACGGCAGGCCCGTGTAGTCCGACAGCGCGCGCGCGAAGGCCGCGGCAAAGCCGTGTGGCGCATTCAGCCCGGTGCCCACCGCGGTGCCGCCTTGGGGTACCGGCATGGCGCGCAGCATGGCCTGGCGCAGGCGCGACTGGGCATCGCCCACCTGGGCTTCGTAGCCGGAGAACTCCTGGCCGAGCGTCAGCGGCACGGCATCCTGCAAGTGCGTGCGGCCCACCTTGACGATATCGCTGAACGCGTCCACCTTGCGCCCGAGCGCCTGCTGCAAGCGCTCCAGCGCGGGCAACAGTTGCAGCTGGATTGTCCGGGTGGCGGCGATATGCATCGCCGTGGGAAAGCTGTCGTTGGAAGACTGGCTGGCATTGACGTGATCGTTGGGATGCACCGGCTGCTTCGCGCCCGGCTTGCCGCCTAGCAGCTGGATCGCGCGGTTGGCAATCACCTCGTTCAGGTTCATATTGGTCTGCGTGCCGGAGCCGGTCTGCCAGACCGAGAGCGGGAACTCCCCGGGCCACTTGCCGGCGATGATCTCCTGCGCCGCCGCCTCGATGGCGTGGGCCAGTTCCGGCTTGAGCACGCGCAGCTCTCGGTTGGCACGCGCTGCGCAGAGCTTGAGGATGGCGAACGCTTCGATCAGCGCGGGCGGCATCGTCTCGCTGCCGATGCGGAAGTTCTGGCGCGAGCGCTCGGTCTGCGCGCCCCACAGGTGCCGGGCTGGCACCGGTACGTCGCCTAGGCTGTCGGTCTCGATCCGGGTGGCGTCCTGCTTGCGCTCGGGCATGGCATTCTCCTGTTCGGCCGAAGGCGGCGTGGCAACAGATCCCGGGCCTTAGAATACGCCCCCGGCAGCAACGGCGTCATCCGTGGCGCCGGGCGCGGCCACCGAGGCCCAGCGCCCGAATCACCTGCGCTATCACCACGCGTCTCCAGCATGCTCATTGCCCAGCTCAAGTCCTTCTTCATGGTCGCCCGCATCGGCAGCGTGACCCAGGCCGCCAAGCGGCTCGGCCTCTCGCAGCCGACCATCACCGCCCAGATCCGCGCGCTGGAGGAGGCCTACGGCGTCGAGCTGTTCCATCGCGGCGGGCGGCGGCTGGCCCTGTCGGATGCCGGGCTGGCGTTGCTGCCCAAGGTCGAAGCGCTGGTACAGCAGGAAACGGAAATCGATTTCTTCCTGCGCCACTCGGGCGACCTGCGCACGGGCAGCCTGCGCATCGGCGCCACCGCGCCGTACTACGTGCTCGACATCATCGGCCGCTTCAGCGCGCGCTATCCGGCCATCGATGTGGCGGTCGAGACCGGCAACTCGCAGGAGGTGCTCGATGCCCTGCAGGAATATCGCGTGGACGTGGCTTCGTCCTCGCAGAAGGTGGACGACCCCCGCCTGGAGCGCATGCTGCTGGGCGAGGACCCGCTCGTGCTGGTGGTGCATCGCAGCCATGCGCTGGCGGCGCAGGCACGGGTGCCGGTCGCCGCGCTGGCCAGTTGCCGGCTGCTGATGCGCGAGGCCGGGTCGACCACGCGCATTGTCACCGAGCGGATGCTGGCCCGGGCGGGGGTGGTGCCTGCCACGCCGATGGAGATCGGCAGCCGGGAATCGATCCGCGAGGCGGTCATTCGCGGCCTCGGTGTATCCGTTATCGCCCGCCACGAGGTGCCGAGCCATCCGCACCTGAAAATGCTGGATTTTGAAGACGGTAGCGAGGAAATGAGTGAGTATCTTTATTTTTTGCGCGAACGGCGCGGGGCGCGCCTGATCGATGCATTCGTCGCTGCGGCCCGCCCCGGCGCACAGGTCATGTCGGACTAGTCCGCGGCCGCCTCCGCAGCCGCCCGCTTTGCTGCCGCGGGCCCTGTCCTATCGTTTCTAGCCATCAGCCGCGCTATATCCTCGCAGGGAGAAAATACGTGTACTGGCCTGCAATTTATCCCGCCAGAATGGCACTAGCGGTCTTCACTGACCGGCAACAGCACCTTGCGGGCTAATGTAGAGACATTTGGCTGGCAATGTGAAGCGTTCCCCGCTTCAGAAGGGGGTGGGTTCCCCCGTGACCTGGAAACTGTCAGGCTTGGGTTGCCTGTGAAAGGCCGCGGCGCCTGCCCGCGCGCGGGAAATCGTCCGGATCGGGGCATTGGGGGCTGCCGTTGTGGATGTTGCAAGGATGGAACATAGCCATTGCTGCTCGCAAAGCATTTGCCCAGATCGCGGGGTTGGTAAGAAAATGGCGCTCCAACAATAAGAAGAATATTGACTGTAAGCAATAAAAACAGGATGTCGGGGTGAATCAAGCAATTCTGCAATATCTCACTGAGCGGCATTGCTCGTCGCAATGGCGTGATGTACTGTCGGCGCTCGCCGAAGAACTATCCGAGACCATGGACGTGGCCGGCCTGCGCGCCGTGATGTGGCGCGTTGGCGCGCGTTTTGCCAAGCGTTTCGATCCTGGCGCCTGTGCGACGCTTGCCGAGCTGGAGCGCGCCGTCGCCCAGATCTGGCTGGATGTGGACTGGGGCTGGACCAGCATCGAGGATGTGGGGGGCGCTCTGGTGGTCCGGCATTACTGCGCGCCGCTGAACGCGGCGCTTGGAGACGGGGCCGACACCTGGTCGCCGGCATTCCTGGAGGGGGCGTACCAGCACTGGTTCCGCATGCTCGGCTCGTCCGAGAGCCTGCGGGTCAGCCAAAGTACACCGATCGATGCCACCGGCTGCGTGGAATTCCGGTTCGGGCGTTGAAGTGCCGTCAGCGGTTTGCGATAGTTTTCGCGCCTGCGCACAGCCTTGCGTGAGTGAGATCCCATGAGTCAATCCGACGATTTGTCCAAGCTGTTCCAGCGCTTCGGAGGCAAGGCGGAGTCCTACAAAGAGATCGTGCGCGAAGACGCGGCGACGCAGGCGCGCGAGCGCTGGCCGCTGCTGACGTCCGTGCGGGTCGACCGCGCTGCCGTAGTGCCGCCCGTGCAGCCCGCCGCGCCGCATGCGCATGACGTTGCCGGCCCGGCAGCGGCGCAAGCCGCGCCACCCGCGCCATTGTGGCGCGCGGCCCTGCCGGCAGGCGAGCTTGCGCCTGCCGCGGAGCCGGCTCGCGCCGCCGAGGCTCCGGCCGCTCAGGTTGTCCCACCGGCGGTAACGGTGGCACCGGTGGCACCGGCGGCAACTGGCGCGCCCCCCTCGGCGATGAGGCCGCTTTTCCGCACGCCGGAAGGCATGGCGCCGGCGGCGTCGGCCTCGATGCCGCGTTCAACGCCGGAAGTTGCCGCTGCGCTACCCCCAGTGGCAGCCGTAGCGAACCCGGTCGTTGCCCCCGAGCCCGAGCCGGCCCGCATTTGGTCCCCGGCCGCGCCTGCGGGAGCGGCCGCGCCGCCGGCAGAGCCGGCCCGCGCCGCCGACACCGAATTGTCCAAGGTGTTCGCCCGCCTCGAAGGCCGCCAGGAGCCGGCCACTACCAGCGAGCGCGCACCCGCGCGCCGCTCCTTTCTTGATCGGCTGAATCGCTCGTGAAGATCATTGCTGTTGTCTCGGCCAAAGGCGGCGTGGGCAAGACCACGCTGTCGGCCAACCTGGCCGAAGCGCTGGCGGTTGCCGGCGAGAACGTACTCGCCGTGGACCTGGATCCGCAAAATGCACTGCGCCTGCATTTCGGCATGCCGCCGCAGGACGTTGCCGGGCATGCGCGCGCCACGCTGGCCGGAGAAGCGTGGCAGCAGAGCATGTACAAGGGCCGCTCCCGTGTGCTGGTCATGCCGTTCGGCTCGCTCAACGAGGTGGACCGCTCTGCGTTTGAAGCGCACCTCTCCACCCATCCGGGATGGCTGCGCACCCAGCTTGCCGGACTTGGCCTGGGCCGCGACGATGTCGTGGTGATCGATACGCCGCCGGGCCCGTCGCCATACATGCGCCAGGCACTGTCATGCGCGCAGCTGTGCCTGATGGTGTCGCTGCCGGACGCCGCGTCCTACGCCACCATGCCCCTGATGGAAGACCTGATCCGCACCTATTGCGAGGGCCGGCCCGATTACCTGGGCCATATGCTGGTGATTAACCAGGTCGACGTGAGCCGTCAGCTCGGCAAGGATGTGGTGCAGGTGCTGCGCGCCCAGCTGGGCGAGCGCGTGCTGGGCGTGATCCACCAGGACCAGGCGGTGGCAGAGGCGCTGGCCTACGACCGCAGCGTGCTCGAGTACAACCCTCACAGCCAGGCCACGCACGACCTGCAGCGCTGCGCTGCATGGGTGCGCCAGGCGCTGGCCGCTCAGGGAGAAGCCGCGTGAAGCCAGCCAAGGCAAAAGCCGCCGCGGCGCCCAAGGGCGCGCGGGCCAAGGGCAAGGTCAAGGACAAGGTCAAAAGCGAGGGCGACGACAAGCCCAACGCGCTGTCGGCCGCGTTGCAGCGTTTCGGCAACACCGTCGTCGAGCTTCCCTTTTGGGATAGCGCTGTGGCGCGGGGGCTGGCGTTGCTGGCCGGGCTGCTCATGTTTGCGCTGGTCATCACGGTGCCGCTGGATTTCTGGCAGCAGGTCGGGTTTGCCGCGGTGTGCTTCGGGCTGGCGGTCTGGCTGAACCGGGTCAAGGGCCACCTCGCCACGCTGATGATGGTGATCCTGTCGATCGCGGCTTCCAGCCGTTATATGTACTGGCGCCTGACGGAAACGGTGGGCCTGGGCGGCTGGTTCGACGCCGCCTTTGGCATCGGCCTGGTGCTGGCAGAGATCTACGCGTTCGTGGTGCTGATGCTGGGCTACTTCCAGACCGCGTGGCCGCTCAAGCGCCGTCCGGTGGCCATGCCCGCGGATACTGCCAGCTGGCCGACCGTGGATATCTTCATCCCGACCTACAACGAGCCGCTGTCGGTGGTCAAGCCGACGGTATTCGCGGCGATGGCGCTGGACTGGCCGCGCGACAAGATCAACGTCTATGTGCTGGACGACGGCCGGCGCGAGGAATTCCGCGAGTTCTGCGAGAAGGTCGGCGTCACCCACGTGACGCGTAACCACAATCGCCACGCCAAGGCCGGCAACATCAACGAAGCGCTCAAGGGCACGCACGGCGAGTACGTGGCGATCTTCGATTGCGACCACATTCCCACGCGCTCCTTCCTGCAGATCAGCATGGGCTGGTTCCTCAAGGACCCCAAGCTGGCCATGCTGCAGACGCCGCACTATTTCTTCTCGCCCGATCCGTTCGAGAAGAACCTGCGCACCTTCCAGGAAGTCCCCAACGAGGGCGAGTTGTTCTATGGCCTGGTGCAGGACGGCAACGACCTGTGGGACGCTACCTTCTTCTGCGGCTCGTGCGCCGTGATCCGGCGCGCGCCGCTGCTGGAAGTGGGCGGCATCGCGGTGGAAACCGTGACCGAGGACGCGCACACCGCGCTCAAGCTGCACCGCAAGGGCTACGGCACCGCCTACCTGGCGATCCCCCAGGCCGCGGGGCTGGCCACGGAAAGCCTCTCCGGCCACGTCGGGCAGCGCATTCGCTGGGCCCGGGGCATGGCGCAGATCTGCCGGGTGGACAACCCGCTGTTCGGGCCAGGCCTGTCGATCCCGCAGCGGCTGTGCTACCTCAATGCCATGCTGCACTTCTTCTACGGCTTGCCGCGGCTGGTGTTCCTGACGGCGCCGCTGGCCTACCTGCTGTTCGGCGCCCACGTGATCCAGGCCTCGGCGCTGACCATCGCCACCTTCGCGCTGCCGCACCTGTTGCACGCGAACATGACCAATTCGCGCATCCAGGGCAAGTTCCGCCATTCGTTCTGGAACGAAGTCTACGAATCCGTGCTGGCGTGGTACATCATGCGGCCCGTGCTGGTGGCGTTCGTTAACCCCGCGGCCGGCAAGTTCAACGTGACGCCCAAGGGCGGCGTGATCGAGGAAGCCTACTTCGACTGGGTGATCTCGCGGCCTTACCTGGTGCTGCTGCTGTTCAACTTGCTGGGCGTGGTGGTGGGCTTCCTGCGGCTGTTCCTGTGGAACCAGTTCGAGGCCACCACGGTGGTGCTCAACCTGATCTGGACGTTCTACAACCTGATCATCCTCGGCGCCTCGATTGCGGTCGCCAGCGAGACGCGCCAGATCCGCGTGGCGCACCGCGTGGCGATGAAGCTGCCCGCCACGCTGCACTTTCCCGATGGCCGCACGCTGGTGTGCGAGACCATCGACTTCGCCGAGGGTGGCATTGGCATGCGGCTGCCGCCGGGCATGAAGGCAGCCGTGGGCGAGCAGGTGCAGATCTCGCTCTACCTGCAGAACGACGAGCACATGTTCCCCGCCAAGGTGGTGTTCCAGGGCGACACGCACACCGGCCTGGAACTGGCGGAAATGAGCCCGCGCGAGGAGATGGCTTTCGTGCAGTGCACCTTTGCGCGAGCCGACGCGTGGATCGATTCGTGGGGCCGCAAGCGGCCGGATGCCCCGGGGCTGGCCGCCGGCCAGATCCTGCGCATTGGCCTGCTTGGCTTCCATAACGTGATGTTCCACCTTGGGCGCGAGATGCGCCAATTGTTGCGCCGTCCAGAACCTGGCGCTTCCACCCGTTGATCGGCCTCGTCGGCCCAGCGCCGCGTCCCGCAACGGTTCGTGTCGCGGCTTGAACACGCACCGGACCACTGGCAAAAAGACAGAGAATGCGTTTGACCAAGACACCACGCCTGACCGATCGCTCGCCTGCGCGCTCAACCGCGCACCGCACCGCGCGCCTGCCCGCCGCGACCCGCCTTAGCGCATTGCTCGCGCTCGCCATGCTGACGGTGACCCCGGCCGGCGCCCAGCGTGCCGGCGTGCCCGACACCACGCGCGACGAGGTCGTCGCGCAGTCGCCCGCCGGGGTGGCGGCGCAGGCCGTCGCCGCCGCGCCCCGCAGCGGCGCGCGCACCGTGCAGCTCACGCTCAAGCAGCTGGGTGCCGCCGCGCCGTTCCAGTTGCGCGGCGTGGACGCCATCAACGGCGTGCCATTCTCGATCCGTGCTGACGAGGTCGTGACCGGCGCGCGCCTGAAATTGCGCTACACGTATTCGCCCGCGCTGATACCGGCGCTGTCGCATATCAACGTGATGGTCAACGGCGAGGTTGCCGGCGCCGTGCCGGTGCCCAAGGACACCGCGGGCACCAGCCTGGAGCGCGATGTGCCGATCGAGCCGCGGCTGATCACCGAGTTCAACCGCCTCAACCTGCAGCTGATCGGCCACTACACCACCGATTGCGAAGATCCCTTCCACTCCAGCCTGTGGGCCACCGTTGGCAACAGCAGCGTGCTGGAGCTCACGCTCACGCCGGTGGCGCTGGCCAACGACCTGGCGCTGCTGCCGCTGCCGTTCTTCGATCGGCGCGACGTTAGCCGCCTCAGGCTGCCCTTTGTGTTCGCTGGCGCGCCGTCGCCGGCCACGCTGGAAGCCGCGGGCACGGTCTCGTCGTGGTTCGGCGCGCTGGCCGGCTATCGCGGTGCGTCGTTTGCCGCCACGCTCAACCAGGTACCGGCTGCCGGCAATGCGGTGGTGTTCGTCACCAACGAAGAAAAACCTGCGGGTGTGCAGGTGCCCGCCATCGGCGGGCCGTCGATCGCGGTGGTGCCGAATCCGGGCGATGCGAACGGCAAGCTTCTGCTGGTGATGGGCCGCGACAGCGCCGAGCTCAAGACCGCGGCGCAGGCGCTTACGCTCGGCGCGCGCGCGCTGTCCGGGCAGAGCGCCACCATCAACAAGCTCGACGACGTGGCGCCGCGCGTGCCCTACGACGCGCCCAACTGGATCCGCAGCGACCGCCCGGTGCGCTTTGGCGAGCTAGCCGAAATGCGCGACCTCAATGTCTCGGGCTACAATCCGGACCTGGTGCGGGTGAATTTCCGGCTGCCGCCCGACCTGTTCGGCTGGCGCAGCAAGGGCATCCCGATCGACCTGAAGTACCGCTATACGCCGCGCCCGGTGGTGGACAAGTCCACCCTCAACATCAGCGTGAGCAACCAGTTCCTGCGCGCCTACGCGCTGCGCTCGGTCAAGAACCAGGATGGCCGTGCCAGCCAGTTGCTGGCCAAGGTGCTGCCGGATGGCTCGGTGCCGGTCGACGAGCGCATCGCGCTGCCGCTGTTCATGCTGCCCGCGCAGTCGCAGCTGCAGTTCCATTTCTACTACGACTACCTCAAGCAGGGCGCGTGCAAGGACGTGATGCTGGACAACGTCAAGGGCGCGATCGACCCGGACTCGACCATCAACATCACCGGCCTGCCGCACTTTATCGCGCTGCCTGACCTGGCGGTGTTCGGCAACAGCGGCTTTCCCTTCACGCGCATGGCCGACCTCTCCGAGACCGCCGTCATCCTGCCGGACAAGCCCGCTGCCGAGGACTACTCGACCTACCTCACGCTGATGGGGCGCATGGGCGAATCCACTGGCTATCCGACTACCGGAGTGGCCGTGAGCGGCGCCGCGCAGGTCGACAAGCAGGCCGCGCGCGACCTGCTGGTGATCGGCACCACGCAGAGCCAGCCGCTCTTCACGCAATGGGCCGAGCGCATGCCGGTCACGCTGGCCGGCAATGAAAAGCGCTTTGCGCTGACCGATCTGGTGTCCGCGGTGACGGGCTGGTGGAACGGCGCGGATGGCACGCGCAACCGCCCGGTCGAGACGCGCATGTCGATCAGCAGCGCCAGCACCGATGCCGCGCTAAGCGCCTTCGAGTCGCCGCTGGCGTCCGGGCGCAGTGTGGTGGCCGTCACCAGCAACGCGCCGCAAGGCCTGCAGACCGTGACAGAGGTGCTGCTCGATCCCGACCGGGTCACGAAGGTGCAAGGCAGCCTGGCGCTGGTGCGCGGCAAGGAGATCGACAGCCTGGCGGCACAGCAGAACTACCACGTGGGCAAGCTGCCGCCCTGGACCTATGTGCAGTGGTGGCTCTCGCAGCGGCCGCTCGTCATGGTGCTGATGATCGGCGGCGCCGCGCTGCTGCTGGCGGTGTTGATGTATCTGTCGCTGCGGGCACGCGCCGCGCGCCGCAAGCTGGGGGAACACAAGTGAGCGTGAACCGCACACGCCGCCGATGGCTCGCGGGCTTGCCCGGCCTGGGCGCGCTCGGGGCGCTGGGTGGCTGGCCCGTGCTGGCCCGCGCCGCAGCGCCGAAGGCATCGGCGCAGATTGCCTGCGCGTGGCCGTTGTACCAGCAGTTCCTGTCCCGCTTCGTGCAGGCCGACGGCCGCGTGCTCGACCCGTCCACCAAGGAGCAGCAAAGCACCTCCGAGGGCCAATCCTACGGCATGGTGTTCGCCCTGATGGCCAACGACCGCGCTACTTTCGACCGTCTGTGGCAATGGAGCGTTGCCAACCTCGGTGCGGGCAACCTGCAGGACAAGCTGCCCGCCTGGCAGTGGGGCCACCGGGCCGACGGCTCGTGGGGCGTGATCGATGCCAACCCCGCATCGGACGCTGACCTGTGGTTCGCCTTCGCGCTGCTCGAAGCCGCGCGGTTGTGGAAGCAGCCGCGTTATGGCGAGCAGGCGCGCGCGCTGCTCAAGCTGGTGGCCAGGCAAGAAGTGGTGTCGCTGCCCGGCTTTGGCACCATGCTGTTGCCCGGCCCGCAGGGCTTCGTCCAAGGCAATGCCGATGGCCCGCGCCAGTGGCGCCTCAATGCCAGCTACCTGCCGGTGCCGCTGCTGCGCCGCCTGGCCTCGGCCGAGCCGTCCGGCCCGTGGGGCACGCTTGCCACGCAGGCCGGCAAGCTGGTCGAAGCGGTGGCCAAACAGGGCATTGTGCCCGACTGGTCGGCCTACCGCAGCGACGCAGCCGGCAGCGGCTTTCTCACCGACCCCGACAAGGGCGATGTCAGCAGCTATGACGCCATCCGTGTCTACCTATGGGCCGGCGTGACGCCACGCGGTGACGCCGCTGGCCGCATGCTGATGAAGGCGCTGGTGCCGCAGGCGCAGCGCATGGCGGGACGCGCTGCGCCGCCCGAGCGCATGCACGCCGATAGCGGTGCCGTGGACGGCGATGGCCCGACGGGCTTTTCCGCCGCGCTGGTGCCGTTCCTGCAGGCGGCCGGATCGCCGGCAGCCGCGGTACAGCGCACCCGGGCGGAGACAATGATCGGCTCGGCCACGGGCAGATCCGCCGCCACGTACTACGACACCGTATTGGGATTATTCGGCCTCGGCTTTGCCGAAGGCCGCTACCGGTTCGCGCCTTCGGGGCAACTGGAGCTGGAGTGGGAGAAGACATGTCGAACCGCAAGCGCCCGGCCATGAACGGACGCGCGAACACCCCCCGCTCGGCGAGCGGGCAGCACATTGTTGCGGACACCGCGCGCAGCAAGGGCCTGCGCGCCAAGACGCTGGTGCTGAGCCTGCTGACGGAGTTCGCCGCGGCCGCCACGGCGCAGGAGGACCCGGTCAAGCTGCTGGTGGACCAGGGCAAGTACTGGCAGGAACGCGGCCGCAGCGACCGCGCTGCCGAAGCGTGGCAGAAGATCCTGCGCCTGAATCCGGCCCAGCCGGAAGCCCTGTATGGCATGGGCGTGGCCGAAGCCGAGGCGGGCCGCCCCGATGGCGCGCGCACCTACCTGGAGCGCCTGAAGAAGGCCCAGCCCAACTCCCCGCTGGTGGCGCGCCTCACGCAGGTGATCAGCAGCGGCGGCGCAACCCAGCAGGTCGAGCAGGCGCGCCAGCTGGCGCGCAGCGGCCAGAGCGAGGAAGCGGTCAAGCGCTATCAGCAAGCTGTGGGCGGCGCGGTGCCGCAAGGCAACCTGGCCCTGGAGTACTACCAGACGCTGGGCGGCACGGCACAGGGCTGGGAAGAAGCCCGCAAGGGCCTGGAGCGGCTGGCTCGCGCCAATCCGTCGGACAACCGCGCGCAGCTCGCGCTGGCGCAGCACCTGACCTATCGCGAGTCCACGCGCCGCGACGGCATTCGCCAGCTGGAGCGGCTGTCTAAAAGCAGTGACGTAGCCAGCCAGGCCAGCGAGAGCTGGCGGCGGGCGCTGACCTGGCTGGGCGGCCGCCCGGCGGATACGCCGCTGTACCAGGCCTGGCTGGCAAGCCATCCCGACGACGCCACCATCCGCGCCAAGCTCGATGCGGTCAAGGCCCAGCAGCAACAGCAAGCCACGCAAGCGGCAGGTGCCGCTGGCAACCCTGCGCGCCAGATCGTGCAGCAGGGCTTCGACGCCATGGATGCCGGCGACCTCGAGCGCGCCGGCGACCGGTTCCAGACCGCGCTGCAGGAGCGCCCCGGCGACGCCGACGCGCTCGGCGGCATGGGCGTGTTGCGCCTCAAGCAGGAGAAGTTTGCCGAGGCCCTGGACTTCCTCGACCAGGCCGCCAAGCGTGGTGCCGGGGGCCGCTACCGCAGCGCGCAGAACAGCGCCACATACTGGCTGCTGTCCGAGCAGGCCAGCGCCGCGCGTGGCGCGGGCAATCGCGCCGAGGCGCGCAGCCTGCTGGAGCGTGCGGTCAAGCTCGACCCGCGCGAGCCTTCCGCCCAGGTGGCGCTGGCCGACGTGATGGCCGAGGAAGGCCAGTACGCCCCGGCCGAAGCCGCGTATCGCCGCGTGCTCAAGCAGCAGCCCGACAATCCCGACGCCACGCGCGGCCTGGTTGGCGTGCTGGCGGCGCAGAACAAGAGCGCGGAAGCGCTCGCCATCGTGCAAAACCTGACACCCGCCCAGCAGGACAAGGTGGGCTCGCTGGGCAAGCTGCGCGCCGAGGAGGCCCGAGGCCAGGCCCGTGCCGCCTTGCAGCGCGGCGATGCCGCCGGCGCGCGCCGCGCGCTGGAAGACGCGATGGCGGCCGACCCCACCAACCCGTGGGTGCGCCTGGATGTAGCGCGCGCCTATGCGTCGATGGGCTTGAAGGAGCAGGCGCGCAGCGTCATGGACGGCCTGCTGCTCTCCAACCCCAATATGCCGGACGCGCTGTACGCCAGCGCGCTGCTGTCCGCCGAAACCGGCGACTGGCAAAGCGGGCTCGAAGCGCTAGAGCGCATTCCCCCGCAGAACCGCACCCGCGACATGGGTACCCTGCAACGCCGCCTGTGGGTACACGCGGAAGCCGAGCGCGCCAGCGGGCTCGCCGCCGCCGGCCAGCAGGCCGCCGCGCTGGGCGTGCTGCCGCAAGCCGAACGCTACGCCCAGCAGGACCCCGACCAGCTGGGCGCGCTGGCTCTGGCTTATGCCGACGCTGGCGACGAGGCGCGCGCGCTCTCGCTGATGCGCAACGTCATGGGCCGCACGGTGCGCCCGGACGTTGGCATGCAGCTGCAGTACGCCGCCATCCTGCTCAAGACCAAGCAGGACGTGGAGCTGGCTGGCGTGCTGCGCCAGCTTGCCAACGCCAACCTGAGTAGTTCGCAGCGCCGCGACTATGACGACCTGCGGGTCGCCTACATCGTGCGCCAGGCCGATGCGCTGACCGAGAGCGGCGACCTCGTGGCTGCCTACGACATGCTGGCGCCGGCGCTCTCCGAGCGCCCTGGCAACAGCGCCGTGCGCGCAAGCCTGGCGCGCATGTACGCGCAAGCGGGCGAGAACAAGAAGGCCCTGACGCTGTACGAGAGCGTGCTGGAGAAGGATCCGCGCAACCTCGACCTGATGCTGGCGGCGATCGGCACCGCCACCGCCGCCAAGGAATACAGCTGGGCCGAAGGCACGCTGCAGATGGCGCTGGCGCAGGCACCCAAATCGCCCAAGGTACTGACCGCCGCCGGGCGGCTCTACCGCGCCCAAGGCAAGACCTCGCGTGCCGCCGAGTATTTCCGCGCAGCGGTGGCAGCAGAGAACGCCACGGGCATAGCCTCGACCGGCGCGCGCCCGAATGGCGCGGGCTTCGACCGCGTGCCGTCCAACCCGTTTGTCGGCCTGCCCGGCCAGCGCGGCAGCTCGCAGTTGCCGCCGCCCGGGTCGCAGGCGCCGTACCTGATCGTGCCCGGTCCCACGCGCGCCGCGGCCGCGCCCCAGCCGGCAATGGCTCCCGCGCCGGTGATGATGAACGCGAGCGCACAGGCCTCGCAGCCCTACATCCCGGCGCCGCTGTCCGCTGCCGGGCAAGGCATGGCGCCGGAGATCCAGCAGCCGCAGGCCTACTATGCGCAGCAGGTGCAAGCGCCCATGCCGATGCAGGCGCCCGCCAGCACACGCGGCAAGAACACGCGCGCGGCCAAGGCGCCTGCGCAGGCTTACCCAGCCAACCGGTCTTATCAGACTGGTCAGGCTGGTCAAACTGGTCAGGCTTACCCCGCCTATCCAGCCAACGCGCAGCTCGCCCAGCAGCCTGGCGTGCCCTATCCCGTGCCGCAGCAGGCCGTGGCACCGCAGTATCCCGTCGCGCAGTACGCCGCGCCGGCAGCCGGCGGCTACGCGGCGGCACCGGCGCCCGCCGCGACCGCGCGCCAGCCGATTGGCGCGCAGTCGCGCGCGCCTTGGCTGGCCGAAGCCGATTCGCAGGCCAACCCAACCGGCCCCAAGACCGCGCAGCAGGAACTCAACGAGATCGAATCGCAGCGCACCAGCACGCTCGCCGGCGGCCCTGTGCTACGCGGGCGCAATGGCGACTCCGGCATGAGCCAGCTCACCGAGATGCAGGTGGTGGCCGAAGCCAAGATAGCCGTCGGCAACGGCAAGCTGGTGGCGCGCGTGACACCGGTCGCGCTGGATGCGGGCTCTGTGGGCAGCGACTTCAACACCGCCTCGCGCTTTGGCGGCGGCCCGCTGGCGGTCCCGGTGGGCGGCGCGCCCGTCAACTCGGCCGGCACGCCGCTGCGGTCCACTTCCGCCGGCCAGCAGAATGCCTTTGGTGTGGCGCTGGGCGTGGCCTATGAATCGGACCGCATCAAGGCTGACATTGGCAGCACGCCGCTGGGCTTCCGCTACACCGACGTCAATACCGGCGTGCGCTTCAACCTGCCGCTGACGCAACGCACCACGCTGTCGCTTGGCGCATCGCGCCGCCCCGTCACCGACAGCTTGCTGTCGTACGCGGGCGCGCGCGATGACCGCACCGGCCTGCAGTGGGGGGGCGTGATGAACAGCAGCGGGCGCGTCGACCTGGGTTGGGACGATGGCTTCTTCGGTATCTACGGCTACGGCGGCTACGGCTTGCTGACCGGGCACGATGTGAAGCGCAACACACGCTGGGAAGGCGGTGGCGGGTTCTACCTGCGCCTGATCGACAACGCCGAGCAGCGCCTGATGAGCGGCGTGAACTTCACCTCGATGGGGTACGCGGATAACCTGCGCTACTTCACCTTCGGCCAGGGTGGTTACTTCAGCCCGCAGACCTACTTCGCCGTGACCGTGCCGCTCTCGCTGGCAGGGCGCAGCGGCCGGCTGGCCTACAATGTGCGCGGCGCGTTAGGCATGCAGGCGTTCCGCGAGGATGCATCGGACTATTTCCCGACCGATCGAGCGGCCCAGTCGGCGGCCGGCAATACCGTCTATCCTGGCCAGTCCAAGACCGGCCTGGCCTACAATCTGGTTGGCTCGATGGAGTACCAGGCGGCCCAGCAGCTGTTTGTCGGCGGCATGCTTGGCATCGACAACGCGCGCGACTATCGCCAGTGGTATGCCGGCGTCTATGTGCGCTACGCGTTGCAGCGCCAGACCGGGCAGATCGCGTTCCCGCCGGTGGCGCCGCAGTCGGCCGTGGGCCCCGCGCCGTTCTGAGGGGCGCGCAACGGATGAATCAATCAAGTGAAGCGCAGCCAGGCGGCTGCGCAAAGGAAGTCCATCATGGGTGAAGCAAAACAACGGGGCAGCCAGGCAGAGCGTGCCGGCCAGGCCCGCGCGCGGCTCGAAGGCATGCGGCCCGCGCAACTGGTGTGCGGCGCCTGCAAGACGGCGTTCAGTACCTTCGATGCCATCGACGCCCCCAACCTGCGCGGCATCGATGCCGTGTTTGGCGGGCAGTGCCCGAACTGCGGCAACGATGTGCTGGTGTTCAAGGGCGAGCCTCAAGCCGTGGCGGATGCCATGGTGGCATGGGAGCGGATGATGGGCGCGGACACCAAGCTGGGCTATCAGTCGCGCGACGGCAAGCACGTGCCGTTCGAAGAAGGCAAGTAAGTCAGCCAGGTGAGCTAAGTCAGCTATCCAGCAGGTCCGGCGGCCCCATCTCAAAGCGGCCGCGGCCTGCCGCCTTGGCGCGGTAGAGCAGGGCATCGGCCTGGCGCATCAACTCCTGGTCCGGCATCGGCGCGCCCTTGTAGAGCGCCACGCCGATGCTCACATCCACATCGGCAAACACCCCGTCGATGAAAAAGCGCCGGCTCACCGAATGCACAATGGCCTGCGCAATGCGCTGTGCATTGGCCGCGCCGCCGATATCCTCCAGCACGATCGCGAACTCGTCGCCGCCCAGGCGCGCAACAGTGTCGCGCTCGCGCACGCAGCGCTGCAGGCGCCGCCCGAAGGCCTGCAGCAGCAGGTCGCCGGTGATGTGCCCGTGGAAGTCGTTGACCGCCTTGAAGCGATCCATGTCCAGGTAGAGCAGCGCCATGAGCCGGCCGTCTTCGCGGCTGCGCGTCATGGCGGCCTGCAGCAGCGCCTCGAAGGCGTTGCGGTTGAGCAACTGGGTCAGGTGGTCGAGCCGGGAGATGCGTGATAGCCGCAGGGTCTCCAGCTTGCGCTGGGTCACGTCCTGCACATGCACATGCACGCCCACCACATGGCTGCCATCCGCGCTCCATTCGGGGCGCAGGCTGGTCTCCATGCAGCGGTAATCCGGATCGCTTTCTTCCGTCTCGAACGTCACCGCGCTGCCCGCCAGTGCTTTTTGCAGGAACGGCCGGGCGCGGGCATAGCGGGTGTCGCCGATCACTTCGCGCACGCTCATGCCGCGCAGCGCCTGCACCGTGATGCCGAAAGTCCGCTCGTAGGCGAGGTTGTTGAAGACGTAGCGCTCGTCGGGCCCGATAAACGCCAGCAGCGCAGGCAGCGTATCGGTGACCGCGCGCAACTGGCGCTCGCTCAGGTCGAGCTGCTCGCGCCGCTCGCGCACGTCATGCATCAGCTGCCCGAAGGCGCGCGCCAGATCGCCGATCTCGTCATGCTGCTGCGCTGGCAGTTTCTCGTAGGCCGCTAGGTCGTGCGCGCTATCGCTTACCACCTGGTGCAGGCGCGTGAGCGGCGTCAGCAGATGCCGCACCGTCAGCCAGATCAGCAGGGCCACCACCGCCAGCGACAGCAGGGCCAGCGCGAGGAAGCGCACCTGCATGGCGTGCAGCGGCGCGAACGCCTCCTGCGCGGGCAGCACCGCCACCAGCTCCCAACCGGTGCTCTCCATCAGGTAGCGCGAGATCAGCGGCCTGGCGGGCGAGAGAAACTCGATGCGCCCGCTGCGGTCGTCGACGCCGCAGGTGTCTCCCAGCGCGCGGGCCGGCTGCGTGGCCTTGGCCGGATCGGGGTGCCGCACATAGACCGGCATCCGCCCTCCCGATACCAGGCAATAGAAGCCGGTGGTGCCGAGCCGGTTGTGGGTGATCTCCACCAGGAAGTTGGCGCTCGACAGATCGAGCCAGCCGCCCAGCAGGCCAAGGAATTCGCCTTGCTTCGAGACGATGGGCACCGCCACCAGCACGCCGGTCGCGCCATTGATACGGGCGCGGATAGGCGGGGTGATCACGGGTTCAAGGGTGCGCGCGGCTTCGCGGAAGTAGTCGCGGTCGGCAATGCTGACCTGCACGCCATCCCGGGCCAGCACGCGCCCCTGGGCAT
This sequence comes from Cupriavidus sp. 01L46, assembly GCF_056399905.1. Taxonomy (NCBI): domain Bacteria; kingdom Pseudomonadati; phylum Pseudomonadota; class Betaproteobacteria; order Burkholderiales; family Burkholderiaceae; genus Cupriavidus; species Cupriavidus sp. 01L46. The sequence continues at coordinate 50,742 of NZ_JBFTSF010000001.1, read as the reverse complement.
CGGCCAGCATGAACGCATTGAAGGCGCCGGGCACGGGAATCCGCCGCTCCAGCAGCAGGCGCAGCTCGGCGCCCGGGCGGGCGAGCTCGCCGGCCAGTTGCGGCGCCACGTGGGACAGCAGGGTGATGCGGTCTTCCATGGCGGTGTCGAGCTGGTCCGAGGCGAGCTTGACGATGGAGTCCTGCTGGTCTTGCAGCGCGGCGCGCAGGTCGTCGTGCGCGTAATAGAGCGATGCCAGCACGATGCCGGTACCAAGCACGGCGGCAAGCGCCGTGGTAATCAGCGCGAGACGCGCCTTCAGGGAAAGCGAAACTTGGGGCATGCGAGCCGGCGGTGTCGGGGGACGGCGCGCGCCTTCTGGACGGCCGGCCCGCATGGTTGCCGGGAGTCGGGCTTCGGCAGGCTTGCAGGCCCGCCAACCCTACCACAAGCGCCAGTCCCGCGCGAGTCTGGCATGGGCGCGCGCGGGCCGCGCCCGCCACCGTGTGGCGCCGCACGTTACAGTGGCGCGCCGGGGGTGGGCGAGCCATTGCCGCCACGGTATAGTGGGCCGTCGCCCTGCGGCGGCAGGGGGAGGCCACCGAGGGCTCCCATCCGCACCCCCAATTCATGAAACTGCCCTCAATTTCGCCAGTCCTGCTGTCCCTGCTGGTCGCCGCGGCCGGCGCCCTGGCGACTGGCGGCGCCTGGCGCGGCATGCATACGCTCGAGCGCGAGGTGGCGCGGGGCGATTTCGAGGCGGTGTTCTCGCCGGTCTTCTCCGCCTTGCAACGGCGCCTGCAGGACAACGAGCAGCTGCTGCGCGGCACCAGCGGGCTGTTTGCCGCCGATCCCGCCCTCACCCGCGAGCAGTGGCGCAACTACCTGTACACCACCCAGCTGGATGACCTGCCGCCCGGCACGCATTCGATCGGCTATGCGCGCCTGACCGCGTCAAGGGAGCTCGACCGGCTGGTCGAGACGATGCGCCGCGAGGGCCAGCCCGGCTTCGAGGTCTACCCGCTGGGCCCGCGCGACGTGTACGCGCCGGTTGTGTATGTCGAGCCCTTCGCCGGGCGCATTACGCGGGCGCTTGGCTTTGACATCATGTCCGATCCCGTGCGCCGCGCTGCCGCCGAGGCTGCCCGCGATAGCGGCGAGGTGCGCCTGAGCGGCGGCGTGGAACTCACGCGGGAGAGCGAAACGCAGGCGCCGCAGCGTGGCGTGGTGCTGTACCTGCCGGTGTACGGCAGTGGCCTGCCGCTGAACACCCCCACCCAGCGGCAGCTGGCCGTGACCGGCTATGTCTATACCTCGCTGCGCCTGGAAGACCTGCTGCGCGGGGTCAGCCTGCCCGCGGCCGGCACTTTGTCGCTGATGCTAGATGAAGGCCGCGAGACCCAGCCCGGCGCGTTCCTGGCCGGCGCCGCCGCGCCCGGGCCCGGGGCGGCCAGCCCGCGGGTCCCGGCGCCGTTGATGCAGGCCGAACGCGAGCTGACCTATGGCGGCAGGGTCTGGACCTTGCGCGCCATCACCACGCCGGCCTTCGAATCGGCGCATCGCCCGCGGCGCTCCACGCTGGTACTGGCGATCGGCACGGCAGGCACGCTGCTGCTTGCCTGGATCGTGTTTGGCCTGGCACGCCAGCAGCGCATGGCGTGGCAGCTCGCGGCGCGGGCGCGCCAGGGCCGGCAGGCGGATGGCGCCTTGCAGCGCGCGGGCCTGGCCAGCGCCAGCGATGCCTTCCTGGTATGCGATGCCGATGGCTGTGTCCAGATCGCCAGCGCGGCGGCCACCGCGCTGTTCGGCAAGGCGCCGGACCAGTTCCCCGGCACCCTCATCGCCACCTTGCTGCCCGATGCCGCCAGGCTGGCGGCGATGGCGCTTGAGGGGCGGCTGGAGAGCCACGCCCGCAGGTCCGACGGCACCATCATTCCCGTGCGCGTGGCGGTGGCGCCGGTGCCTGCTGCCGGGCCCGGCCGGGTGCTATGGGTAGTGACGGACCAGAGCGCCATCCGCCGCGCCGAACTGGCGGCCGCCGACGCGGCAGAGCGCAGCGCACGCGTGCTGGATCACACCGCGCTGTGCGTCATCACCTTCGACCGCAACGGCACGGTGACCGGCATCAACCGCGCCGGCCAGCGCATGCTGTGGTACCAGGCCAGCGAGGTGGCCGCAGGCATGCGCTACCTGGACTTCCTCGATCCCAAGGAGGTTGCGGCGCGCGCGGCCGTGCTCACCAGCGAGCTGGGCGAGCCGGTGGCGCCGGGCCTGGCCGCCGTGGTCGGCAAGGCCCGGCTCGGGCTGACCGACGAACAGGAGTGGACCTATGTCCGCAAGGGCGGCTCGCGCCTGCCGGTGCAACTGACGCTGACCGCGCTGCCCGAGCCGCACGTGCCCGGCGGCACGGGGGACGTGGCGGTCCCGGCCTTTGCTGGCGAGGCCGGCATCGGTGGCCTGGATGCCGGCGGCTATCTCGCCATCGCGCATGACCTGACGGAGCGCAAGCGTGCCGACGAGTACATCCGGCACCTCGCGCATCACGACGCGCTTACGGGCCTGCCCAACCGCGCCCAGCTGCATGCACGCACGGAACTGGTGCTGCAGCGCGCGCTGCGCAAGGGCGAGCGCATCGCGCTGCTGTTGCTCGATCTCGACCAGTTCAAGCGCATCAACGAATCGCTCGGCCACCATATCGGCGATGAGGTGCTGCGTATCGTGGCCGATCGCCTCAAGGCCGCGGTGCGCCACGCCGACCTGGTCGCCCGCATGGGCGGCGACGAGTTCGTGGTGGTGCTCGACCCGTTGAGCCAGGACAGCGAGGCCGAGCTGGTCGCCGCCAAGATCCTGGCCCGCCTGTCGGAAGACCTGCAGCTAGGCAACCAGCGCCTGCGCGTGACGCCCTCGATCGGCATGGTGCTGTGCCCCGACGACGGCGACAACCTGGCCGACCTGCTCAGGAATGCCGATGCCGCCATGTACGCGGCCAAGCGCCGCGGCGGGGCGCAGCTCAGCCGCTTCTCCAGCGAGATGGCCGAGGCATCCATGGCGCGTTTCACCATCGAGGGGCTGCTGCGGCGCGCGCTGGCCACGCAGGCGTTCAAGCTGCGCTACCAGCCCATCGTCGACACGGCCACGTTGCGCATTGCCGGCGTGGAAGCGCTCATTCAATGGGAAACGCCCGAGCGCGGCGTGATCCCGCCAACGGAGTTCATCCCGATTGCCGAGCAGAGCGGCCTGATCATGCCGCTGGGCGAGTGGATCCTTGCCACGGCCTGCCGCGAGATCCAGCACCTGCGCAGCGAGCTTGGCGTGGAGCTGGATGTGGCGGTGAATATCTCGCCGCTGCAACTGCGCCAGGAAGGGTTTCCCGCCATGGTCAAGCAATGCCTGGCGGCCGCCGGGCTGCCGGCTTCGAGCCTCACCATCGAGGTGACGGAGGGCATCCTGATCGAGGGCGGCAGCAAGACCATCGACACCTTCGAGCGCGTGCGCGCGCTCGGCGTGGGATTGTCGATCGACGATTTCGGCACGGGCTATTCGGGCTTGAGCTACCTGACGCGGCTGCCGATCGACAAGCTGAAGATCGACAAAGCCTTCGTCGACGACGTTGCGCACGATGAGCATCACCAGGCCGTGGCGGCCGCCATCATCACCCTTGGCCACCAGCTCCACCTGCAAGTGGTGGCCGAAGGCGTGGAGTCGCCCGCGCAGTTCGCCTTCCTGCGCGAACACGGCTGCGATGCCGTGCAGGGCTACCTGTTCTGCCAGGCGGTGCCGCTGGCCGGCCTGATGGAGATCTGCGCGGCAGGCGGTGAAGCGACCATGCGCGCCTGGGCACAACGGGTGCCGGCCACGGTTTGAGGCCCATCCCCAAAATCCGCCGATACCTGCATCGGGATTCTTTGCCCAACTGCCACACGGCTGGCATGCGCCGCTCCTATGCTGCCCGCTGTTATCAAAGCGCAGAGGGTTGTCCATGCAAGCAGGTGAGTCCGCGCCGGGCCGCGCGTTCCTGGCGGTCGAGCAGGTAGGCAAGCGTTTCGGAGGGGCGGGAGGGTTCCAGGCGCTGGACGGCGTTTCGCTGTCGGTGGCGCAGGGGGAACTGCTGTGCCTGCTGGGCCCTTCGGGTTGCGGCAAGACCACGCTGCTGCGCATCATCGCGGGGCTGGAGCGCGAGGACACGGGCCGTATCCACGCCGGCGGGCGCGAGCTGACGGGCTTGCCGCCGCAGGCGCGCGACTACGGCATCCTGTTCCAGTCCTATGCGCTGTTTCCCAATCTGCCGGTGGCCCAGAATGTGGCCTATGGTTTGCAGGGCCGGGGCATGGGACGTGCGCATCGCGAGGCCCGCGTCGCGGAAATGCTGTCGCTGGTAGGCCTGGCGGGCAGCGAGCGCAAGTTCCCCGGGCAGCTCTCGGGTGGCCAGCAGCAGCGCGTGGCACTGGCGCGCGCGCTGGCGCCGGCACCCTCGCTGCTGTTGCTCGATGAGCCGATGTCGGCACTCGATGCGCGGGTGCGCGAGCATCTGAGGCTGGAGTTGCGCCAGTTGCAGCGGCGCTTGAACGTGACCACCGTCATGGTCACGCACGACCAGGATGAAGCCATGGCGATGGCGGACCGCATCGCCGTGATGGAGGGCGGGCGCATCGCCCAGGTCGGCACGCCCGGCGAGATCTACGAGCGCCCGGCCTCGGCCTTCGTGGCTGAATTCATCGGCCAGGCCAACTGGCTGGATGGCCGGCTCAGCGGGCGCGATACCTTCAGCGTGGGCGAGCTCGACCTGGCGGTGTCCCCGTCCCGCGCGGGCGAGGTGGCCGATGGCGCAGCCCGGCTGTGCTGCCGCCCGGAAGCCATCCGGCTGCACCCCGCGGAAGGCGAGCCCAACCGCTTGCTGGCGCGCATTGTCGACCAGACCTATCTGGGCAGCCGCTATCGCCTGATGCTGGAGGCCGACCGCCTGCCGGGCCATACGCTGTTTGCCGACGTGCTGCGCGAGGAGCGCCATCTGCTGCCGGCGCCGGGCAGCCACAAGTTCTGGGTGTCGCTGCCCAGCCAGGCGCTGCAGGTGTTCGCATGACGCGCGCATTGCCCGCGGCCGGGGCGAAGGCCGAGAGTGATGCCGCCGTCAGTCGCGGGTGTGGCGCCGGCAGCGCGGCGGACTGCATCGCGCATGCCGCGCCCGCCGCGATGAAGTGGCTCTGGCTCGCCGGGCTGGCCGTGGCGCTGGTGCTGCCGCTGCTGGCGCTGTTTGGCCAGGCGTGGTTCGATGAAGCCGGGCGCTGGGCCTTGCCCGCGCGCGTGGCCGAGCTGGTCGCCAACCCGAATTTCCTGCCGCTGCTGGGCCGCAGCGTGGCCGTCTCGCTGACCGTGGCCGCGCTGGTGGTGCCGCTGGCCTTCGGCTTTGCCTACGCGCTGCAACGCTCCCGTATCGCGTTCAAGCCGCTCTGGCGGGGCATTGCGCTGCTGCCGCTGTTTGCCCCTTCGCTGCTGCCGGGCATCGCGCTGGTCTACCTGTTCGGCAACCAGGGCGTCTTCAAGGGCGCATTCGGCGCGGGCGGCATCTATGGTTTCTGGGGCATCGTGCTGGGCGAGGCCTTCTATACGTTTCCCCATGCGCTGATGGTGCTGATGGCCGCGCTCTCGCTGGCCGACGCGCGCCTGTACGAGGCCGCGCGCGCCATGGGGGCCTCCGCCTGGCGCACCTTCCTCACGGTGACCCTGCCGGGCGCGCGGCACGGCCTGTTTGGCGTGGCGTGCCTGGTGTTTACGCTGGTGGTGACGGATTTCGGCGTGCCCAAGGTGGTGGGCGGCGGCTATCCGGTGCTGGCGCTGGAAGCCTACAAGGCCGTGGTGGGGCAACAGCAGTTCGCGCGCGGCGCGCTGATCGGCATGCTGCTGCTGTTGCCGGCGCTGCTGACTTTCGGCGTGGACATCGCCATGCAGCGCCGGCAACGCGCGCAGATGTCGAGCCGCGCCCAGGTCTATGTGCCGGGCCGCGACGGGCTGCGCGACACGTGTTGCACGCTGGTGGTGATGGTGATCGGCGCCGCCTTGCTGACCATGCTGGCGGCGGCGGTGGGCGCTTCGCTGGTCAAGCTGTGGCCGTACAACCTGCAGCTCACGCTGGCGCATTACGACTTCGACAATATGGATGGCGGCGGCTGGCTGGCCTACCGCAACAGCTTGCGCCTGGCCGCGCTGAGCGCGCTGGCCGGCACGCTGGCGATCTTCTTCGGCGCGTGGCTGACCGAGCGCACACGCGGGCCGGCGTGGTTGCATGGCGTGCTGCGTGCCGGCTTTGTGTTGCCGATGGCGGTGCCCGGCCTGGTGCTCGGGCTGGGCTATGTGTTTTTCTTCAACGCGCCGTCCAATCCGCTGCACGCGCTCTACGGCACCATGACGCTGCTGGTGATCTGCAACGTGGCCCACTTCTACACCACCGGCCACCTTACCGCGGCGGCCGCGCTGCGCCAGCTCGATGCCGAGTTCGAGGCCGCCGCGCTGTCGCTGGGCGTGGCGCCGCTGGTCACCTGCTGGCGGGTGACGGTGCCGATCTGCCTGCCCGCGCTGATCGATATCTTCCGCTACCTGTTCGTCTCGGCCATGACCACGGTATCCGCGGTGATCTTCCTGTACAGCCCCGATACCGTGCTGGCCGCGATCTCGGTACTGAACATGGACGATGCCGGCGACACCGCGCCGGCCGCGGCCATGTCCACGCTGATCCTGCTGACCTCGGCGCTGGCCTGCCTGCTGCTGATGGGCGCCGCGCGCGGCTGGCTGCGCCGCACGCAAGCCTGGCGCGCGCCAGCCCCTTGATTTGCCGTCGCTGACCAGCGCCGGCGCCACGACACGCATTTCACGATCCGAATTTCACGACATGCCTTCCAAGGAGAAACCATGACTCACCTGTTCCGCACCGCCACCGCCGTGGCCGCCTTCGCGCTGCTGGCCGGCGCTGCCCATGCCAATACCGTGCTGACGGTTTACACCGCGCTGGAGGCCGATCAGATCGCCGCGTACAAGGCCGCGTTCGAGAAGGCCAACCCGGACATCGAGATCAAGTGGGTGCGCGACTCCACCGGCATCGTGACCGCCAAGCTGCTGGCCGAGAAGGCCGCGCCGCGCGCCGACGCGGTGTGGGGCCTCGCCGGTTCCAGCCTCGCCATCCTCGACAAGGAAGGCATGCTGCAGCCGTACGCGCCGAAGAACCTGGCGGCGGTGGACGCGCAATACCGCAGCGCCGCCAATCCGCCGGCATGGGTTGGCATGGACGTATGGGGCGCGGCAATCTGCTTCAACACCATCGAGGCGCAAAAGCAGGGTTTGCCCAAGCCCACGTCGTGGGCCGACCTGACCAAGCCGGTATACGCCGGCAAGATCGTCATGCCGCATCCGGCGTCGTCGGGCACCGGCTACCTGGACGTGAGCGCCTGGCTGCAAATGATGGGCGAGCAAAAGGGCTGGTCCTACATGGACGCCCTGCACAAGAATATCGGCCTGTATACGCACTCCGGCTCCAAGCCCTGCAAGATGGCGGCGCAAGGCGAGTTCCCGATCGGCATCGCGTTTGAATACCGTGCAATGAAGTCCAAGAAGGAAGGCGCACCGATCGACATCGTGCTGCCGTCCGAAGGGCTGGGCTGGGACATCGAGGCCACCGCGATCATCAAGGGCACCAAGAACCTGGATGCGGCGCGCAAGCTGGCCGACTTCTCCGCCTCGTCCGACGCCATGGCGCTGTACGAGAAGAACTTCGCGGTGCTGGCCATCCCTGGCATCGCCAAGCCGGATCCGCTGCTGCCGGCCGACTACGAGAAGCGCCTGATCAAGAACGACTTCACGTGGGCCAGCGCCAACCGGGACCGCATTCTCGCCGAGTGGAGCAAGCGTTACGAAGGCAAGGCCGAGAAGAAGTAAATCAGTAAGAAGCGAAGAGGTAAAACCTGGCGATCAGCGTTAGCCGGCAAAGCCCGGGCAAGTGGTGCGCAATCCAGCGCGTACGGCTTGCCCGGGCGCTTTCATTGATGCAAAGCATGGTGGTCCACGCAGAAACGGGTACGTTATTCGTCGCATGACGAGTTGCGGCAAAACGGCCCCGTCTGGGCGTTTCTGGTGGGCAGCGTACGGGGGTAATGTGAAGAGAGGCGAGGGCGTGAGTGTGGACTCACGCTGCCCCGGTGCGAGCGCCGCCGGGGCGCTGCGCAAAAGCGGCCAAGCCTGGCCGCCGTGCTGGCAATCAGCTGTGGGACGCTTCCGAGGGATCGTTGCGCGAGTGCAGCCGGCGATACAAGTCGTCCACATGGCTGCGGCTGCTGCGCAGCTCTTCCCGGCCACGTTCCGTGATCAGGTAGACGCGCCCGATGCCGTCGCGCAGGACGCTTTCCATGTAGCCTTCCATCTGCAAGGCGCGCAGCAAGGGACGGACGGTGCCAATATCCACCTGGAAGCCGTACTCCATCAGCATCTCGGCGAGCATGGCCACGGTGGCCGGCACTTCGACGGCAAATTGGAGGACGTAAATGCGGGCTAGCAAGCCAAGGAACTGTCGTTTCATGACGCTGCAAACGCGTCATCTCCCATTGCGGTTGACGTTGATTTATAGTTGTGAACCGTGCGCCGCAAAAAAGAAGCCGCCACGTGAGTGGCGGCTTGTCGGGAATGCGTCGGAGGGGTCAATTAACTCTGGCGCAGATCAGATTTTAAAATAACTAAACGCGACTTGTCACGCAACTCGTGTAGCTGTCCCCTCGTCAGTAGGGTGTCAACGTCGTGATTCCGCTAAAAAGCGCATAAAACTTCGCTTTTTAGCGGCAATCTGGGGCAGGGAGATGTCCGAAACCAGCTTGCGGCCACTCTGGCGCCGGGGTTTAATCCGGGCACACCATCCTCGTTTTCTCCCCATGAAACCCTCCGACTTGATCCGCCTGCTCAGCCTTGCCGCCATCTGGGGCGCCAGTTTCCTGTTCCTGCGGATCAGCGCGCCGGTGCTTGGTCCCCTGACCGCCGCCTTTCTGCGGGTACTGATCGGGGCGCTGACGCTCGCGGCCTGCCTGGCGATGATGCGCGTGCGCTGGAACATGCGCGGCAAGTGGCGGCAGGTCATGGTGCTGGGCGTGATCAATTCCGGCATCCCTTTCGCCATGTACTCGTTCGCTGCGCTGTGGCTGCCGGCCGGCTACTCTGCCGTGTTCAACGCCATGACGCCGCTGATGGGTGTGCTGATCGGCGCGCTGTGCTTTAGCGAGCGCTTGACGCTGGCCAAGGCCGGCGGCGTCGTCCTCGGTGTTGCCGGTGTCGCGGTGCTGACCCGTACCGGACCGGTAGCGTTCTCGCCCCAGGTGTTGCTCGGCGCCGCTGCCTGCCTGGTGGCGACAGCATGCTACGGTCTGGCGGGCTTCCTCGCGCGGCGCTGGATCACCGCGCAGGGCGGTCTGGACGCGCGCCTGGTGGCAACGGGCAGCATGGTTGGCGCCACCCTGTTCCTGCTGCCCTTCAGCGCGGTTGCACTGATGCGCGAAAACACGCTGCCGGCCGCTGGCCCTGGCGTGTGGATGGCGATGCTGGGGGTGGGGATGCTCTGCACGGCGATTGCGTACATCCTGTACTACCGGCTGATTGCCGACCTGGGCCCGGTTCGCTCGCTGACCGTGACCTTCCTGATCCCGCCGTTCGGCATCGTCTGGGGTGCCATCTTCCTTGGCGAGCAATTGTCGTGGGCACACGCCGCCGGCGGAGCGCTGATCGGAATGGCCGTCTGGCTGGTGCTGCGGCCCGCCGCCCCGGCTACGGGCGCGACTGCGGTGGCGTCAGGGCCGGGCCGGCCCTGACGAGGGAAGGCTCGGCCACGTCGCTCATCCAGCTCATCTCGCCCTACCTGCGCTATCCGTACTACTCCTGCTTAGCGGAAACGGTAGGTCACGGCGCCCATGGTGGTCCATTGCTGGCGCCGCTCGGTGATCGGGCTGCTGGCCGCGTCGCCCTGCAGCCGGGCAAAGGTCACGGAGGCTAGCGCGGACCAGTTGCGCGAGATCTCGTAGGTGACGATGCCGTTTGCATGCCACTCGCGCAGACCAGCACCCACGGCGTGCGTCTGCAGGCCGGAACGCGCGCTCTGCTCCGCCGTGACGCCAAAGAATGTCTGCATGTACTTGCCGTTGGTCCAGGTCACCCCTGGCCCCAACGTGAACAGCCACTTACCGGCTGGCAGGCTGAACAGCACATCCCCATTCGCGATCAGGCCCTGGCCCTGGCCAGCGATATCCTGCGCCACGTCCGCCGAGAACGTCACGAACGACACCTGCGCCTGCGCGAATGCGCGCGCCCGCATGGTCATGTTGACGTCGCCCAGGCCCCTTAGCCGGCTGTCATTCTTGCTCTTGCGCCAGGTCGGGTCGAACTGGAAGTCGGCGCCGATCTGCCAGATGTCGTTGTTGAGCGCGTAGACCCCGAGCAGGTCGAAGCCGCGCGAGAAGAAGCGGCCGCCGTAGTCGATGTCCTGGTAGATGATCGGATAGACAAGCGTGCGGCGGGAGCCGGGGAAATCCGGCGCGGCGTACACGCCCGGGCCGGCCGAGATCTTCCAGTTACTGGCGGGCGCGGTGGTGGCCGGCACGTCAGGCGCTGCCCAGGCGGCTGTGGCGCCCAGGGTGAGGGCTAGAGCCAGAAGTGCGCGGCGGGGCGCGAAGGGGATGGGCATTTGGATGCGGAGCGGATTTGGGTGGGGCCGCGCTGAGCGCGGGGGCTAGCGGGGGATTTTAACTGGAGGGGGTGGGGGTGGGGGGATTTGGCAGGGTGGAAAGCGCTCACCCCTGTGCCTTAACGCAAGTGCTACCTGCGTGCGTGAACCGTGCCGGGGACTTGAGCCTGGCTTATGCCAGGCCCAAGCCCGGTTCGCCCGTGTTCATCCGCTCCACATTGAAGCGCTCCCTGACCATCACGACCACCCGGCGTGCCAGCGGCAAGCTCCGTATTGCTTCTTCCTCGCTCGTCCCCGGGAAATCGACCTCCGCGCTCCAGTTGCACCCCGTGTGGTCCGGCCGGTGCACGCACACGGCGTGCAGCTGGCAGCCGTGGCAGCCGGGTTGCGCATGCAGGCAATCGTTGAGCAGGCGCTTGAGTTCGGTCAGGGGCTTAGTCTGGCGATCCATGATGGACTCCGGTTGCGCACCGGCGCCCGCGACGGGCGGGGACGGGCGAGGCCGTGGTTCCGACAATGGGGGGCGGTGGAACGAGGGCCGTATCAGTTGATGGATTTGTCGGCTCGGCATTCAGGGCAAAGGCCGTATAGCACCAGCATGTGCTCGCGCAGCACGAAGGCATTGGCGCTTGCCACTTCGCGCTGGCGGATTTCGATGGCTTCGTCGCGGAATTCTTCCACGCGGCCGCAGGCCACGCAGATCAGGTGGTCGTGGTGGCCACCTTCGTTGAGCTCAAACACCGCGTGATCGGCTTCGAAGCTGTGGCGCAGCAGGATGTTGGCCTGCACCAGCTGGTTGAGCACGCGGTAGATCGTCGACAAGCCGGCATCCACTTCCTGAGCCAGCAGGATGCGGTAGACGTCTTCGGCGCTGAGATGGCGCCGTGGGCTGGCACGGAAGACTTCCAGCACGCGAACGCGCGGTGACGTTGCCTTGAGTCCGGCACGCTTGAGGTCAATGGGTTCGGTACTGTTGGGAGGCATCAGCATGCTGCGGCTTAGCGCCCGCATGGGGCGCATCAATCGGAAATGAAGCTGTCTGGGCCGGCTGCGCCGTCACGCGCATTGGGCGGACGTTCGCGATTCCAACCGTAGGCGTGCAGCGGGCGGCGTCCTGCAAGGAAGGCCGCACGCTGCTGCGAGCCGTGGTGCACGGCTCGCGGAATAAAAAAATGGCTTGGCTTGTCAGCCGAAGAGGCGATCGGGAAAGCGGGGTCTGGTTGCTTTCCCGATCCTCCGGTGACTGGCTACTGCCAAACGCTCCGCGGTACGGAGCGGTCCCCACAAAAGACGGTGATGGATGCCGCGTTGCGACATCTCAAAATTCTGGTTGCCTCGGACTTGCCGCTGGCCTTCCTGTGTTCTGGTGCCTGGCGCCGGGCCAGGCATGTCTTGCTTCCTTGCTTGCCTGCGTCAGTCAGTGAAGCCATAGTAAATGGGAATTAATCTCATTACAAGGAAAATTTTTCAACTTGTTTTGGAAGGGCTTTGCGGGTGGCGCGGCCACCAGCTGCGCGCAAGCGCGGGAGGAAACACGGGGGAAACGCGGAAAAAGAAAACGTGCGCCGGGCAAGCGGGGAAAGTCCCCGGCGCACGCGAAGCGCGCAGTCAAGCGCGCGATGGCGGCGCCCGGCATGCCGAGCCCGGGGCGCCGCTGGCTACTGCTGGTTACTGCCCTATGCGGATCTCAGGCGCCCGCCAGCCGGAACGTGCCAACGGCGCGGTGCAGCGCATCGGCCTGGTCTTCGAGGGAGGCAGCCGCGGCGGCTGCCTGCTCCACCAGCGCAGCGTTCTGCTGCGCCATCTGGTCCATCTGCGTCACGGCCTGGTTGACCTGCTCGATGCCGCCGGTCTGCTCTTCGGTGGCGGCGCGCATCTCGCCCATCAGGTCGGTCACGCGCTTGACCGCTTCCACGATCTCGTCCATCGCTTGCCCCGCGGTTTCCACCAGCGCCGAGCCATCATCCACCCGCTGCGCGGAGTTGCCGATCAAGGCCTTGATCTCCTTGGCGGCGGTAGCGCTGCGCTGCGCCAGGCTGCGTACCTCGCCGGCCACCACCGCGAAGCCGCGGCCCTGGTCGCCCGCGCGGGCGGCTTCCACCGCCGCGTTGAGCGCCAGGATATTGGTCTGGAAGGCGATGCCCTCGATCACGCCGATGATGTCGACCACCTTGCCGGAGGCGGCCTTGATCTCGCCCATGGTGTTGACCACCTTGCCCACGATGACGCCGCCGCGCACCGCGATCTCCGATGCGCCCTCGGCCAGGCGGCTGGCCTGGCGCGCGTTGTCGGCGCTCTGGCGCACGGTGCCGGTGAGCTGCTCCATGCTGGCCGCGGTTTGCTCCAGCGACGCCGCTTGCTCCTCGCTGCGGCGCGACAGGTCGGCGTTGCCGGTGGCGATCTCCCTGGCCGCTCCGGCAATCGAATCCGCCGAGCCGCGGATGCTGCCGATAGCGCCGGTCAGGCGGGTTTGCATCTGCTGCATGGCGAACAGCACGCTGTGGTTGTCGCCGGGCGCGGTGTGCACTTCGCTGGCCAGGTCGCCTTCGGCGATGCGCGCGGCGATGCGCGAAGTCAGCGCCGGCTCTCCGCCCAGCTGTTTATGCAGGCTGTTGGCGATGCGCAGCACCACGACAGTCATCACCGTGCCGATGCCCAGCAGCAAGGCCAGCGACTTGAGCAGCGCCCGGTGGAACGCCGCGTCGATATCGTCCAGGTAGACCCCGGCGATGAAGTTCCAGTCCCACGGCTTGAAGTTCGCCACGTAGCTCAGCTTGGGCTGCGGCGCCTCGGCGCCAGGCTTGGCCCACAGGTATTGCACGTAGCCCTGTCCCGCGCCCTTGCCGATCGCGGCGATATCGCGGAACAGATACGTGCCCTTCGGGTCCTTGGTGTCTTCCATGTTCTTGCCGTTCATCTCCGGTTTGAACGGGTGCATCACCACGACCGCGTTGGAGTGCATCAGGGTGAAGTAGCCGTCCTCGCCGAAGCGGATGGCGCGCACGCGCTCCAGGGCCTGCTGCTTGGCGTCTTCCATCGGCATCTTGCCGCTGCGCCCCAGTGCCTCGTACGACTGGACCATGGACAGCGCGGTTTCGGTGACGTGCGCCAGGTCGAGCTTTCGCTCCGCCAGGCGCAGCTCGCGCATCTGCCAGGCGTCCCATAGCGTCAGCCCGAGCAGGCAGACCCAGCTCAGCAGCAATGGCAACAGCAATTTTTTCCTCAGGCTCAGGCGCTCCAGCATTCTCTCTCCCCTTTTTTCTAGCTATGGATTTACAGCACTGCTGACGCCATATCGGCGGCCCGGAGGACAAACTTGACGACCGCTCGCTAGGGGATTTCCTCAGGTGCAGCAAGGCTTTCAGGGGAATTTGGCAGTGACGTGCTTGCAACCGCACAAACGCGCTTTGCGCTGCGGATGACGCTGCACTTAGCGGCGCGCGCCGGGCGTGTAATGGAACGTAACGCCAGCTCGCCAGCGCAAGCATTGCGATTTCAAATGAGAACCATTATCCTTTCGCCTTATTTGCCTGGACCGTCACCTGGCATGGGGCGCGGCACTTTCGCGCGGACGCGGCAAGCTGACCAGTGAGGCACCGGAGAAGCAGGTTGCCGGGCGCCGGAAGATCAACAAACATGACTGAAACATCGCTAGGGGCAGGCCAGCAGCGCCGGGCCTTCTGGCTCAAACACCTGCATCAGTGGCACTGGATCAGTTCGGCAATGTGCCTGATCGGCATGCTGCTGTTTGCCGTCACCGGCTTCACGCTCAACCACGCTGGCCAGATCGAGGCCCGCCCGCAAGTGGTCACGCGCACGGCGAGCGCGCCGGCCAGCCTCACGGCGGCCTTGCGCAAGGCCACGCATGGCGACAAGGGCCCGGTGCCGGCGGCGCTGGCCGACTGGCTGTCGCAGGAACTCGATATCGACGCCCATGGCCGTGAAGCCGAGTGGCAGGCCGATGAGATCTATGTCGCATTGCCGCGCCCGGGTGGCGACGCCTGGGTCAGCGTGGCACTGGACAGCGGCGAGGCTCAGTACGAGAAGACCACGCGGGGCTGGATTTCCTACCTGAACGACCTGCACAAGGGCCGCAACACCGGCCGCGCCTGGAGCCTGTTCCTGGATGTGTTCGCCGCGGCCTGCCTGATCTTCAGCGTGACCGGGTTGTTCCTGCTCAAGCTGCACGCCGGTGGCCGCATGGCGACCTGGCCGCTGGTCGGGCTGGGCCTGGTGGTGCCGCTGCTGCTGGCGCTGCTGTGCATCCACTAGCGATCACTAACGATCACCTGATCCCATTTACCGTTCAAAGACGAGGTCCCGTTATGCGCCGATTGCTTACCGTCACCCTTACCGGCCTGGCCGCGGCTCCGTTCGCCAGCCCGGCCGTCGCGGCAGAAATGAACGTCAAGGTGGAGATCCCGCGCCTGAACGTCGCGGAATACCACCGGCCCTATGTCTCGATGTGGATCGAGCGCGCCGACCAGAGCCCGGCCGCCACGCTGGCCGTCTGGTATGACGTCAAGCACAAGGACGGCGAAGGCACCAAGTGGCTCAAGGACATGCGCCAGTGGTGGCGCAAGGCCGGGCGCGACATGCAGATGCCCGCCGATGGCGTATCCGGCGCCACGCGCGCAGCCGGCGAGCACACGCTCACTTTCACGGACGCCAAGGCACCGCTGGGCAAGCTGCCCGCCGGCGAGTACCAGCTCGTCGTGGAAGCCGTCCGCGAGGTCGGTGGCCGCGAGCTGCTGCGCGTGCCCTTTGCCTGGCCGCCGAAGTCAGCCGCCTCGGCCAAGGCCAAGGGCGAGCATGAGCTTGGCGGCGTCTCGGTCGACCTGAAGCCCTGAGCCTCGAACCGATCCGATCCGATCAACCCGCCCTGCATTCAATAGCAAGAGGAATAGGAGCATGACGATGAAGACCTTCGCCACCAAACTGTCCGTCCAGGCCGCCGCGCTGGCCCTGGCCGCGCTGATGCCGCTGGCCGCCCACGCACACCGCCAGTGGCTGCTGCCGTCGGCGACCGTGCTGTCGGGCAGCGACCCTTGGGTGACCGTCGACGCCGCCGTGTCGAACGACCTGTTCTACTTCGAGCACGTGCCGCTGCGCCTCGACAACCTCGCCGTGACCGCGCCGGACGGCGCCGCGGCCAAGGTCGAGAACGCCAGCACCGGCCGCTATCGCAGCACCTTCGACGTGCACCTGACCCAGCCCGGTACCTACAAGGTGGCCATGGTCAACCACGGCCTGTTTGCCAGCTACAAGGTGGACGGCCAGGCCAAGCGCTGGCGCGGTTCGCCCGAAGCCTTCGCCAAGGAGGTGCCGGCCGGCGCGCAGGACCTGCAGGTGACGCAGGCCGACAGCCGCCTGGAAGCCTTCGTGACGGCGGGCAAGCCCACCGCCAAGGTGTTGCAGACCACTGGCCGGGGCCTGGAGCTGGCGCCCGTTACCCACCCGAACGACCTGGTCGCCGGCGACGCTGCCAGCTTCCGCCTGCTGCTGGACGGCAAGCCTGCCGCCAACGTCAAGGTAGCCGTGGTGCCGGGTGGCATCCGCTACCGCGACCAGTTGCAGGAAATGGCGTTCACCACCGACACCGACGGCAAGTTCAGCGTCAAGTGGCCGGCCCCGGGCATGTACTGGATGGAAGCCGAGGTGCGCGACGACAAGGTTGCCGTCAAGGAAGCCAAGACGCGCCGCGCCAGTTATGCGGCCACGGTGGAAGTGCTGCCGCAGTAAGCGCAATGCCACAGCAGCAGGCGGCGGCGCGTGAGCCCCGCCGCCTGCGCAAGTCCTGAGCCCCCAGCGGGCTCTTTGTGTTTTCGCCGTTTTCGTCCCCTGTCCGTCCCCTGTCCGTCTCCTATGCAGCGTGTCCTGGTTCCCCTTTCGCTTGGTGCCGTGCCGCCCGTGCCCGTCGCGACGTCACGCCTGTGCCGGCGGCAAGGCGAGACCATGGGCACCACGTGGTCGGTGGCCTGGGCCGCATCGCCCTCGGCAGCCGATCAGGACACGCTCGATGCCGGCATCCGCGCCGTGCTGGCCGAGGTCGTCGCGCAGATGAGCAATTGGGATGAAGCGTCGGACGTGAGCCGCTTCAACCGCGCCGCACCCGGCAGCTGGCAGGTGCTGCCAGCCGATTGCTTCACCGTGCTGAAGGCCGCGCTGCAAGTGGCGCGCGACAGCGGCGGCGCCTTTGATCCCAGCGCCGGGCCGCTGGTCGACCTGTGGGGCTTCGGCCCGGCGCCGCAGCGTGCCCAAGCGCCCGCGCTGGCGGCGCTGGAGCAGGCGCGCGCGCAATGCGCATGGCAGCACATTGCCATCGACGAGGCCGGCAGCCGTGTGCAGCAGCCCGGCGGCATCCGGCTGGATTTCTGTGCCATCGCCAAGGGCTTTGGTGTGGATGCGGTGTCGCGCTACCTGAGCGGGCTGGGCATCGACAGCCACCTGGTGGAAATCGGCGGCGAGCTGCGCGGCCATGGCGTCAAGCCCGACGGCATGCCGTGGTGGGTCGCGCTGGAAACGCCGCCGGGCGGTGGCGCGGCGGGGCACGAGACGCTGGTCGCGCTGCATGGCTTGTCGGTTGCCACCTCGGGCGACTACCGACGTTACTTCGATAGCGGCGGCCAGCGCTATGCCCACACGCTGGACCCGCGCACGGGCTATCCGGCCAGCCACGCGCTGGCCTCGGTCACGGTGCTGCATCCGCAATGCATGATGGCCGACGCGCTGTCCACCGCGTTGACCGTGCTGGGCCCCGAGGCCGGCATGGTGTTCGCCTGCCGCCATGCGCTGGCCGCGCGCTTCCTGATCCGCCGCAGCGACGGCTTCGACGAACGCTTGTCGCCGGCCTTCGAGGCCATGCTGTCATGACCACGCCTGATACCGCCTCCTCCCTGCCGATGGACTCGCCGGCCACGGCAAGCCCGGCCCGGCAGGGCCACGAAGGCCACGCCGGCGAATCCGGAAAATCCGGCGATTCCGGCGATTCCCGCATGCGCATCCGTGTCCTCGATGCCGTGACCCTGCTCGGCGTGCTGGCTGGCGTGGCTGGCAGCGCTCTGGGCTTTCTCGCGCCCAACCGCGCCGGCATGGCCGCCGGCGTGGTGACGGCCTATGCCGGATTCTGTGCCGCCGTGATCGGCCGGCATCGCCAGCGGCATGCGCGCGCCGGCCAGCTGTCCGCGGCCAAGGACGGCGCCACGGTCGTGGCCTACGCGAGCCAGAGCGGCTTTGCCGAGCAGCTTGCGCTGCAGACCGCGCAGGCGCTGCAGGATGCCGGCGTGAGCGCGCAGTTGCTATCGTTCGACCAGCTGGAGGCTGGGCGTCTTGCCCATTGCCGCCAGGCGTTGTTCGTGGTCAGCACCACGGGCGAGGGCGACGCGCCAGACAGCGCCTCGGGCTTTGCGCGCCGCCTGACGGCCGCCGCAGGCGCGGGCGGCTTGCGCGAGCTGCGCTACGGCATCCTCGCGCTTGGCGACCGCAGCTACGCGAACTACTGCGCCTTCGGCCACGCGCTGTCGGCATGGATGCAGCGCCAGCATGCGCAGGCGCTCTTCGACATGGTGGAAGTGGACAACGGCGATGCCGGGGCCCTGCGCCACTGGCAGAACCATCTCAGCGCGCTCGCCGGCGGCGCCGAAATCGCCGACTGGGAAAAGCCGCGCTACGCCGACTGGCGCCTGCATGAGCGCAGGCTGCTCAATCCCGGCAGCCCGGGCGCGCCGGCCTTCCACCTTGCGCTGGTGCCTGCCGTTGCCGACGGCGCGTTGTCGTGGCAGGCCGGCGACATTGCCGAGATCGGCCCCTGTCTTGCGCCGTCCGAGGTGGCGCGCGTGCTGGCAAAACTCTCGCTGGACGGTGACACCGCCGTGCGCTGCGATGGCGCACCCACCACACTGGCGCGGGCGCTCGCCACGCGCATCGTCCTGCCCGACCCGCATCTTGCCGCGCTGGCCGGCGTCACGCCACAACGGCTGGTGGATACGCTGCCGCTGCTGCCGCACCGCGAGTATTCGATTGCCTCGCTGCCGGGCGACGGGCAACTGGATTTGCTGGTGCGCCAGACGCGCCATGACGATGGCCGGCTCGGCCTGGCATCCGGCTGGCTCACCGCCCATGCGGAGCCGGGCGCGGGTATCGCCCTGCGCATCCGCACCAATCGCGGCTTTCATCCGCCCGCCGACGATCGCCCGCTGATCCTGATCGGCAACGGCACCGGCCTGGCCGGCCTGCGCGCGCACCTGAAGGCGCGCGCCGCGGCCGGGCATCATCGCAACTGGCTGCTGTTTGGCGAGCGCACCGCTGAGCACGACGCATTTCACCACGTTGAGCTCGCCGCATGGCAGGCCAATGGCGTGCTGCAGCGGCTGGACCTGGTCTACTCGCGCGATGGCGGGGCGCTGCATTACGTGCAGGACGCCATGCGCGCATCGGCCGGCGCATTGCGCGAATGGATCGAAGCCGGCGCGGCCATCTACGTTTGCGGCAGCCTGAAGGGCATGGCCGGTGGCGTCAACGCGGCGCTGTCGGACGCGCTGGGCGAAGAGGCCCTGCTGCGCCTGGGCGAGCAGGGCCGGTATCGGCGCGACGTCTACTGAGACTGCCCGGAAAATCGTCAGGCCGGCGCAGCGTCCTCTGCCACCTCCATCAGCGCATCCACCACCACCGCCCCGCCCTCGCTCACCATCACCGGGTTGAGGTCGATCGAGCGGATCGCGCCGTTGGCCTCATGCATCAGCTGGCCCACGCGCACGGCGATCCGGCACAGCGCCGCCACATCGACAGCCGGCTCGCCGCGCACGCCCGCCAGCAGCGGCGCAATGCGCAGGCCAGCCACGGCGCGCGTCACCGCGGCCTCGCTGCACGGCGCCAGCAGCACGGCCGTGTCGCGCAGCACCTCCACATACTTGCCGCCGTCTCCCACCAGCACCACCGGCCCGAACGCCGGATCCCAGTGCGCGCCCACCATGCATTCGCGCTGGCCGCGTTCCATGCGCGCCACCACCACGCCTTCGCAGGCCGCGCCGAGCTTGTCCAGGATGTCGGTCTGCGTGAGGAAGGCCTGCGCCACGGCATGTTCATCGTTGCAGTTCAAGGCGACAAGGCCGTGCTCGCTTTTGTGCGGCACTTGCGGCGAGCTGGCCTTGACTGCGACGGGTCCTTTCAGCTCGCGCCAGGCCGCGACCGCTTCGTCCACGCTCTGGCACAGCTTGTGCGCTACCACCGGGATGCCGGCCAACGCCAGGCGCGTGAGGCTCGCCGCCTCGCTCAGCGTGTGCCCGGTGGCGCTCGACGCAGCGCCCGCTGCATCGCCTGGCGCGGGCCGATGCGCGGCGACGGCCGTGTCTTCCGCGGCCACATCGCGCAGTTGCTGCTGGTGCGCGACCAGTTGCGCGAAAGCTGCCAGCGCCTCGGCGCCGCTGGCATAGGTGGGCACGTTGGCCGCGCGGAACGCCGCTGCCACCGGTGCCTGCCAGGCCGCCACGGCAATCGGCTTGCCGGCGCTGTCGGCAAAGCTGGCGGCATCGCGCGCAAAGCGCGGCAGGTCGTAGCCCATGCCCGCCACCGGGATATCGAGCAACAGCAGGTCGGCGGCCGGGTCGGCGGCCACCACCGGCAGCACGTCGCCAAACAGCCCGCTGTTGGTCAGCAGCGCGGCGGTGACATCGACCGGGTTTGCCGTTGAGGCGAAGCCGGGCAGGCGCTGCGCCAGCGCTGCCTGCGTGGCCTGCGACAGCGGCGCCAGCGCAAGCCCGAGCGGCTCCGCCGCGTCGGCCGCCATCACGCAGCTCGCGCCGGAATTGCTCACCACCACCAGCTGCCGCCCGCTTGCCTGCCAGCCGCGCAGGTAAAGCGGCGCACAGCGCGCCAGCGCGTGCGCATCATCCACGCGGCAGATGCCGTGCCGCGCCAGGAAGGCTCCCACCGCGCGGTCTTCATTGGCGATGGCGCCGGTGTGCGACGCCGCCGCGCGCTGGCCCGCGCTGGAGCGGCCCGCCTTGACGGCAACGACGGGCACGCCGCGGCGGCGCGCCACCGCCGCGGCTTGCGCCAGCACGGCCGGATCGGTCAGGCTCTCCAGGTACAGCAGGATCAGTTGCACATCGGGATCGTGCGCCACGGCCAGCGCCAGCTCGCTCACCGTGATGTCGGCCTCGTTGCCGGTGGCGTGCATATGGCGCACGCCGATGCCCTGGCCGCGCAGCAGGCCGTAGACCATGGCGCTGACGCCGCCGCTCTGGCTCACGACGGCCACCGGGCCATCCAGCGGCGGCACTTCGATAAACATGGTGGAGAAGCTGGCAATGGTGCCGGTGCCGAAGTTGGCCAGGCCCTGGCTGTTCGGGCCAACCAGGCGCAGCCCCGCGCCGGCGGCAACCCGCACCATCTCGTCCTGCTGGCGGCGGCCTTGCTCGCCGGCTTCACCGAAGCCCGAGGCGATCACGATCGCGGCCGCCACGCCCAGCCGCGCGCAATCGCGCACCGCCGACACGGCTGCGTCGCCGCCCACCACGATGATGGCCAGCTCCGGCACTTCGGGCAGTGCATCGAGCGAGGCAAAGGCGGGCAGCCCCTGGATGGTGTCGCGCTGCGGGTTCACCGGGAAAAGCTTGCCGGCGTAGCCATGCTCGCGCATGTAGTAGATGGGCCGGCCACCGATCTTGTGGATATGGTCGGAGGCGCCGATCACCGCGATCGAGCGCGGCGCCAGCAAGGCTTGCAAGGTCTGGTTCATGATGAATTCGATCCGGAATCAAAGGCCGGCATGCCCGGCTTCTGGGAACTGCGTGAATGGCTCAATCGATGGTGGCGCCGGAGGCCTTGGCCACCTTGCCCCATTTGTCGATCTCCCGGTTCAGGAACTGCGCCGTGGTGCCAGGCGCCGTCCATTCCGCGGCGAAGCCCTGCGTAGCGAACTTGGCGCGTACATCGTCCTGTTCAAGCACGGCCTTCAGCGCGCTGCTCAAGGTGGCGATCACGGCCTGTGGTGTCGCCGCCGGCGCGAGCAGGGCATTCCACGCGGTGGCTTCGTAGCCGGGCAGGCCAGCCTGCGCCATGGTGGGCACATCGGGCGCGGCGGGCGAGCGGGTCGCCCCGGTGATCGCCAGCGCGCGCAGCCGGCCCTCGCGCACGAAGGGCATGGCGGAGAGCATGGTGTCGAACATCACCGTGGCCTGCCCGCCCATCACATCGGTGAGCGCGGGCGCGCTGCCCTTGTACGGCACGTGGGTCATGTGCGTGCCCGCCATGCTGTTGAACAGTTCGGCGGCGAGGTGCGTGGACTGGCCGTTGCCGGAGCTGGCAAAGCTGACTTGTCCCGGCCTGGCCTTGGCCAGCGCGATCAGCTCCGCGACATTGGCCGCCGGCGTGGCGGGCGCCGTGACCAGCACCAGCGGGCCGCGCGTCAGCAGCGAGACCGGGGCGAAGTCCTTCTGCGTGTTGTAGCCGGGCTTGGTGAACAGCGTCATGTTGATGGCGTGCGCCGTGGTCGCCACCAGCAGCGTGTAGCCATCCGGCGCGGCCTTCGCGGTGGCCTCGGCACCGATATTGCCGCCCGCGCCGGGCCTGTTCTCGATCACCACGGGCTGCTTGAGCTGCGCCGACAATTTCTGCCCGACCACGCGCGCCACGATGTCGGTGGGGCCGCCGGGCGGGTAGGGCACAACCAGCCGCACCGGACGCGTCGGCCAGTCCTGCGCGCGTGCGCCGGGCGCGGCCAGCAGCACGGCAGCCATTGCCATCGCGCCCATCAGCAGGGCGCGCGCGGGCCGCCGAAGCGGCAAGGTTCGGACCATGTTGGTCTCCTGGGTGTCGATGTGTGTTGCTGCGTCGAGCCGCGTCGTGTTACGCCAGGCCATGCGGCTATTCGCGCTGGAAACGCAGCAGCGTGCGCCCGCCATGGCGCATGAATCCCGCGCGCACGCGCTCGCCGATCGTCACGCCGGGCTCGGCATGCGCCATGACGCGCGGGCCTTCGTCAAGCGTGGCCAGCACCAGCGTGTAAGGCGCCAGCGCGCGGAAATCCTCGGTGGGCGCGCGCGCGACTTCGGTGACGCTGTGCACGGTAGCGCTGCCCGTGGCGTCGCGCCACGCCAGCCGCGTGCTGCCGCAAGCGCGGCACGCATGGCGCTGCAGCGGTTGCCACGCAGCGCAGTCCTCGCACGCCTGATAGCGCACCACGCCTGCGTCGAGGCCTGCCTGATAGGGATGGTCAGTGCTCATGGCGATGTCCTTGGCGAAGGCGCGAAGCGGCGGGTATTGCAAGCGTTCTCATGCTGCCTCCAGCACCAGGCTCACGTGCGAGGACAACACCCCGCCATCCGCGTGAAACAGCGCGCGCTTGCGCGGCGGCAACTGGCGCGCGCCAGCCTTGCCCGCAAGCTGCCGTGTGGCTTCCGCCAGATGCATCAGCCCGCCGGCCACGCCCGAGTGCCCGAAGGCAAGCAGGCCGCCGTGCGTGTTGAGCGGCAGCGCGCCGCCGCGCGCAAAGTCGCCTGCCGCAAGCCGCTGCGGCGAGCCGCCGCGCGCGGCGATGCCAAGCTCTTCCAGCAGCATGGCCAGCGTGATCGTGAACGAGTCGTAGATCGCCAGGTAGTCGATCTGCCCGACCGTATTGCCCGCTTGCGCGAGCGCGCGCCGCGCGGCGTCGGCGGCGCCGGTAGCCAGCACGCTGTCGAGCGCGCACAGATGCTGGTGGCGATGCGCCTGCCCCGCACCGGTGATGCGCACGGGTGTGCCGCCGCCCGGCTCGGCGGACACCACCAGCGCCACCGCGCCATCGGAGATCGGGCAGCAGTCCGACAACCGCAGCGGCGTGGCGATGGGCTTGGCGGCGCGTGCCGCATCCAGTGTGAGCGGCTCGCGCAGGTGCGCATCGGGGTGTCCCGCCGCGTGCTCGCGCATCAGCACCGCGAAGCCGCTGAGCGCGTCGGCGTGCATGCCGGTCTCGGCCAGATAGCGCGAGGCCAGCAGCGCGTAGTAAGCCGGCACGGAGGCGCCGTTGGGCACTTCCATGTCCGGCTCGCCAACCTGGGCCAGCGTCTGGATGGACTGGTCGCGGCTCTGGCCGGAGAGGCGGTTCTCGCCGGCCACCACCAGCACGTTGCGGCAGCGCCCGGCGCCCACCAGCTCGCGCGCCAGCATGGCCATCACGCCGCCGGTGGCGCCGCCGGAGGCCACGCCGTGCGCGTAGGCGGGATCGAGCGAAGCGTACTCGCAAAAGCGCGTGGCCAGCATCAGGTGCGGCAGCGTGGTGGCATAGCCGCACAGCACGCCGTCGATGTCGGCGCGGGCCAGGCCCGCGTCGGCCAGCGCGGCGTCGGCGGCCTGCGCCATCAGCGTCAGCGGCGTGCTGCCCTCGACCCGGCCAAAGCGCGTATTGCCCGCGCCGCGCAGGTAAGCTGCGTGTTGCATGGTGCCTCTCTTAGTACTTCGAATACTCCAAATACTTCAAATACGGCAAATGCTTCAACGCTTGAGCAGCGGGCACTGCGACTTGGCCACCGGCATGAAGGCCTGGTCGCCGGGCACCGTGGCCAGCAGCTTGTAGTAGTCCCACGGGTACTTCGATTCGGCCGGCGTCTTGACCTCGAACAGGTACATGTCGTGGATCATGCGGCCGTCCTCGCGGATGCGGCCGTTCTTGGCGAAGAAGTCGTTGATCGGCATCGCCTTCATCTGCTTCATGACGGCAGCGGTTTCGTCGGTGCCTGCGGCCTGGATCGCCTTGAGGTAATGCATCACCGACGAATAGGTGCCGGCCTGGCTCATGTTCGGCATCTTCTTGAGCTTCTCGAAGTAGCGGCGCGACCACGCGCGCGTGGCGTCGTTCATGTCCCAGTAGAAGCCTTCGGTCAGCAGCAGCCCGGATGCGGTCTTCAGGCCGATGGCGTGGATGTCGTTGATGTACAGCAGCAGCCCCGCCATGCGCTGGGCGCCGCCCTTGGTCAGGCCGAACTCGCTGGCCGCCTTGATGGCGTTGACGGCGTCGCCGCCCGCGTTGGCCAGGCCCACCACCTGTGCCTTGCTGGCCTGGGCCTGCAGCAGGTAGGAAGCAAAATCGCTGGCGCCGATCGGATGGCGCGCCGCGCCGAGCACCTTGCCGCCGGTCTCGTTGATCACGGTGGTGGCGGATTCCTGCAGCGTGTGGCCGAAGGCGTAGTCGGCGGTCAGGAAGAACCACGTCTTGCCGCCGCGCTGCACCACCGCGCGCGCGGTGGAATTGGCCAGCGCGTAGGTGTCATAGGCGTAATGCACCGAGACCGGCGTGCACAGGTCGTTGGTGATGCGCTCGGTGCCGGGGCCGGAGAACACCACGATCTTGTTCTTCTGCTTGGCGACCTCCAGCACCGCCAGCGCCGGTGCCGAGGCGGCCACGTCCAGGATGGCGTCGACGTGCCCCGTATCGAACCATTCGCGCGCCTTGCTGGCGGCGATGTCGGCCTTGTTCTGGTGGTCGGCCACCACCAGCTCGATCTTCTTGCCCAGCACCTTGCCGCCAAAATCGTCGATGGCCATCTGCGCGGCGGTGGCGCTGCCGCGCCCGGTCACGTCGGCGTACAGGCCGCTCATGTCGAGGATCAGGCCGATCTTGACCTCGTCATCGGAAATGCCGGCCTTGGCCGGCTGCGCATTGGCCTGTCCTGCGCCGCACAGCAGCGCGGCGGCGATGGCGAGCGCGCCCAGCGGGCGGCGCAGCAGCGAGTGGTTTCGGTTCATGGTGGTCTCCTCCAGCTTTGTCTTGTTGACGTGCTTTCTTGTTGGTGCCTACACGGTAGCGATCGGTGTGGTGGGCGAGCCCACAGCGCCCGGCAGCCGCAGCGGCGGCGCGGTCAGCATGAAACGCGAGCGCTGGTTGGCACGCAGCCACTGCGCGAGCTCCTTCAGGTACCAGAGCTCGCCCAGCGGCAGGCCGAGCTTGAACAGGCAGTGATGGTGCAGCGGCAGCAGCGGATGATTCGGCTGGTCGGCCGGCGCGGGCCGCGCGGGATAGCGCTCCACCGCATAGTTGTCGGCGATCAGCGCGGCGATGCCCGCATCGGTGATCCAGTTCAGCAGGCGGTCGTCGCGGCCGTCGAGCGCGCAACAGCTGTGATGCAGCACGGCTTCGTCCGGCTCGCGCTGCATCGACAGCACCACTTCGGCAAAGCCCGTGCGCAGCAACAGCATGTCGCCGGGCTCCACCTCCACCCGGTCGGCCTCCAGCACGTGCATCAGGTCGTCGTAGCCCACGTTGCGGAAATCCTGGCCAAAGGCATTGGCCAGGTCCACCAGCACGCCGCGCCCCTGCATGCCCTTGACGGCGAAGTTCTCGATGCCGAGCGCGCGCGCCTCGCTGTGGTCGTGGCCGCAGGCGTGCGCGGCAAAGTGATCGTCCTCCGCGTAGTCCACCGGGCCCACGATGTGCTCGTTGGCGCGATAGCCGTTGTAGTAGACGCGCTCCGGGCGGCCATCGCCATCCGCATCGAACAGCGCGCCCACATGGGCGAGCGAGTCCCACTGCGTGGAGTACTGCAGCGAGAGCAGCACCTGGTCGTCGCTGATCACATCGGTGGCGGTTGGGTTGACCTTGGCCAGCGGGAAGTTCACATAGGGTATGTCGTCGCGGAAGGTGGGGCGCAGCACCGGCGGATGGCGGCGCGGGTTGAGCTTGTTGCCGCCGGGATAATCCAGCGGCAGCGACAGGCAGAACGACAGCCCGGCTTGTATCTCGCGCGCGCCCTTGCGCACCTGCTCGGCGCCGATCAGGTTGACGCGGCCAAGCTGGTCGTCGGGGCCGAAATCGCCCCAGTTGGAACCTTGTGGTCGTTGCTTCCAGCGCATGCTCAATGTCTCCGGTTACAGGTCGGTCGTGGTGGTTCGCTGCGTCTTGCGCGCAGTCGGGATCTTGGCCGTTGGTGTGGCGCTGGCCAGGGTGGCGTTGCGCCGGCGTGCCGCCGCCGAGTTGGGCGCCGGCGGCGTCCAGGCGGCGCAGACGGTTTCGGCTTCGCGGCGCAGCGCGCGCGCGAGCGCGGGCTCGCGCTCGGTGATGCGCTCATTGAGCGCGGCGATGCTGATGGCGCCAAGCGGGTAGCCATCCGGGTCCGGCAGCGCAACGGCAATGCCGCCCATGCGCTCCACCACCACATCCAGCAGTACCGCGTAGCCGCGCGCGCGGGTGGCCTCCACCTCGCGCAGCAGCATCGCCGCGCTGA
Source organism: Cupriavidus sp. 01L46 (assembly GCF_056399905.1). Classification (NCBI taxonomy): domain Bacteria; kingdom Pseudomonadati; phylum Pseudomonadota; class Betaproteobacteria; order Burkholderiales; family Burkholderiaceae; genus Cupriavidus; species Cupriavidus sp. 01L46. The sequence continues at coordinate 23,865 of NZ_JBFTSF010000001.1, read as the reverse complement.
TGCGCGGATAGCGCTTGAGCGCGGGTGCGATTGCGTGCAAGGTGGCTTCCACCTCGGCATCGGGCAGCGCTGCCAGCAGCGCCAGGCTGCCCGCGCCGACGCCAAGCGGGCGCCGGCTGCCCACGTCGAGATAGTTCGCGCGGATCGGGAAGGTGCCGGGGCGCAGTTCCAGGCAGACGGATTCCCAGCCGCTTGGCACGGACAGGATGGTGGTGTCCTCGAAGGCTTGGGCAAGCCGGATCAACGCCGGCCGCACGCTGGCGCGCGGGTCGATGCGGCGCACGCTGGCCGCGCGCAGCGCCAGCCATTCGGGGCCCAGCGTGAACGCCTTGGTGTCGGGGTCACGCTCGATAAAGCCTTCGGCCGCCAGCGTGTCCAGCAGGCGCAGCGCCGAGGCCTTGTCGACGCCAGCCGCCACGGCCAGGTCGGTCAGGCGCGTATTGCGCGCGTCCGACAGCACGCGCAGCAGCCTGCAGGCCTTCTGGAGGGAGGTAGTCGGTACCGTCACGCGAGCGCACTCCGGAGTCGGCCGATTTCGGGGAATGAAACCGGTTTTTGGGTTATAGGCTTCCACACGTGCCTCGTCATTCTGCACTGCATCAAAGTTTTGCCCGCTGAAATTGGCGCAAAGCCGCGCCAGTTGGGCGTTCGCGACGGTTCCCGGGGCGTGTGCCGGGCTGCCATCCCGCAAAAACGGGTTGCCCGATTAGGCTCACCCTGGCGACTTCCGCTATCCTTGGCGGCGATTCGCCGCGCCAGCATGGCTCGCGACCCCCGATTTTTGCCCAATGCGATCCCCACGTCCCCAAGGAAACACCATGGTTTGCCGAGCCCGCAGCCTTGCCGCGCTGCTCATCCTGAGCACTGCCGCAGCCGCCGCCCAGGCCGTGCCACCGGCCGCCGCAACCGCCGCCAACGAACGCTTCCAGGTGGCGGGCCTTGAGAAGCCCGCCAGCATCCTGATCGACCGCTGGGGCGTGCCGCATATCTACGCCAACACGCTGTACGACGCCTTCTATGTACAAGGCTTCATGGCCGCGCGCGACCGCCTGTGGCAGATCGACTTGTGGCGCAAGCGTGGCCTGGGCGAGATGGCCAAGGACTTTGGGCCGGCCTATGTGGAAGGGGACCGCATGGCGCGCGCCGTGCTGTTCCGCGGCGACATGTACCGCGAGTGGCTGGCCTATGGCTCGGATGCCAAGCGCGTGGCGGAGGCGTTCGTGGCCGGCGTGAACGCCTACGTGGCGCAGACGGAGAGCAGGCCGGACTTGCTGCCGCCGGAGTTTCGCGTGTTGAACTACAAGCCCGCGCGCTGGCGTGCGGAAGACATCGTGCGCATCCGCCATCACGGGCTCACGCTCAATTTCATGGGCGAGGTCAATCGCACGCAGGTCTACTGCCAGGTCAAGCCCGATGCCGCCCGCACCGACTGGGTGCAGCGCGAGCTGGATCCGCCGATCCAGCCCAAGCTGCCGGACGGCCTCGAGCCCTGCGCGCTGCCGACCGTGGAGCTGCGCCGCGCCTATGAGCTCGCCACTGCCGCGCCGCGCTTTCCGAAAGAGTGGTGGGCTTCGGCCAAGGCGCAGGGTATCCCGCACGAAGCGTTGTATGCGGTGCTTGACACCAACAGCGACACCGCGCGCAGCCTCGGCTCCAACAACTGGGTGATCTCGGGCTCGCGCACCAGCACCGGCCGCCCCATCCTGGCCAATGACCCGCACCGCGCGCACGGTGCGCCCAGCCTGCGCTACATCAGCCACCTGAACGCGCCGGGGATGTCGGTGATTGGTGCCGGGGAGCCGTTCCTGCCGGGGATCTCGATCGGGCACAACGACAACATCGGTTTCGGCCTGACCCGCTTCTATATGGATCAGGAGGATCTCTACGTCTACGAGACCAACCCGGCGCAGCCGCACGAGTACAAGTACCGCGGCCGTTGGGAACCGATGGAAACCGTGACCGAAGAGATCGCCGTCAAGGGCGAGGCCACGCCGCGCAAGGTCAGCCTGGACTTCACCCGCCACGGCCCGGTGCTGGTCACCGATGCCAAGGGCAACCACGCCTATGCGCTGCGCGCGGCCTGGCTGGACCTGGGCATGGCGCCGTACTTCGGCTCCATGGACTACATGCGCTCCCAGAACTGGGACCAGTTCCGCGCGGCGATGAACCGCTGGGGCGCCCCCGGCGAGAACCAGGTCTACGCCGACCGCGAAGGCAACATCGGCTGGATCCCCGGTGGCCTGACCGTCATCCGCCCCAACTGGGACGGCCTGACGCCGGTGCCGGGCGACGGCCGCTACGAGTGGGCGGGCTACCGCAACATGGATGAGCTGCCGTGGGCCTACAACCCGGCCGCCGGCTATGTGGTGACCGCCAACGAGAACAACATCCCGCCCAACCACCCCGCGGCCAAGATGGGCGTGGGCTACGAATGGAGCGACACGGCGCGCGCGCGGCGGCTCAAGAGCCTGGCGGCGGCGAACCCGCATTCCTCGGTGGCGGACAGCATGGCGTGGCAGAACGACACCACCTCGCTGCCGGCGCTGCGCGCGGTGGCGTTGCTGGCCAATGTACGCACCGAGGACGCCCAGGCGCGGCGGGGACTCGACCTGTTGCGCGGTTGGGACGGCAACGAGCGCGCCGACAGCGCGCCGGCGGCGTTGTTCGAAGTCTGGTTCAGCAAGTACCTGCGCCCGGCGGTGGTGCGCGCGGCGTTGTCGCCGGAAGGCGCCAAGCTTGCAGGTTACGGCGACGCCAGCCGCGTGCTGGCCGTGCTGGAAAAGCCCGAGCCGTGGATGCCGGTGGAGCGCCGCAACGAAGTCATCGTGGCCTCGCTCAAGAGCGCCATGGCGGAAGTGGAGCGCAAGCTCGGCCCGGACCCTAAAGCCTGGCAATGGGGCAAGCTGCACACCGCGGTGTTCAATCATCCGCTCGACCCGCTGCTGGACAACGCGGCGCGCCAGCGCTACGACGTCAACGCCGGGCCGATCGGCGGGTCTTCCTTCACGCCGATGAACACGAGCTACCGCAATAGCGACTACCAGCTCACCGCGGGCGCGTCGTTCCGCATGGTGCTGGACGTGGGCAACTGGGATGCCTCGCGCGTGGTCAACGCACCCGGGCAATCCGGCAATCCCACCAGCCCGCACTATCGCGACCTGGCGCAGATGTGGGCGAGGGGCGACTACTTCCCGCTGCTTTACACGCGCAAGGCGGTGGAGAAGGAGACGCGGGAGAGGGTGGAGCTGGTGCCGCAGTAAACCTGCGGCAGACGCATCTGGCTCGCGCCTGGCTGCGGCGCCATCTCCAGCACGCGCGCCGCATCAGGCATGTGGCGCGCCGGCCCGCGCCATGACAAACTGGATGGCTATCATCAGCCCGAGCCACCATGGAAACGTTGGTCATTCGCCGAGCCGGCACCGAAGACGCTGCCGCCATCAGCGCGCTTGCCATGAGCGTCGCCCACTATTTCACGATCGAGGCATCCGGGGCCGGCGCGGAGGACTTTCTCGCCAGCCTCTCGCCGGATGCGATCGCCGGATATGTCGCCAGCCCGCGCTTCCACTATCTGGTTGCCTATCGCGGCGAGCAGCTGGCCGGCATCCTTGCGATGCGTGATGTCAGCCACCTCTTCCACCTGTTTGTCGCCCCACGGATGCACCGGAGCGGCGTTGCCGGAGCCCTCTGGCAAGCCGCCAGCCAGGCCGCGATCGCCACCGGCGAAGTGCGTGAATTCACCGTCAATTCGAGCCCGTTCGCAACCGTGGTGTACGAGCGCTTCGGCTTCCAGGCTATCGGCCCCCGCGCACAGGCGAAAGGCATTGCCTATGTGCCGATGCGCCTGGTGCTCGAGGACGCCAGGCGCTAGCCCACGTACCAGAGAATGCTGACAAACTGGCAGGCGCTGCCCGCCAGCACGAACAGGTGCCAGATGCCGTGGAAGTGCCGCACCTTTTCGTCGAACAGGAAGAACCCGATGCCGGCCGTATAGAGCGCGCCGCCCGCCACCAGCCAGTACAGGCCGGCGGCCGGCAGCGCCGCCACCAGCGGGCCAAAGGCAAACAGCACCAGCCAGCCCATCAGTACATAGATCAGCAGCGAGAACACGCGCGTGCGGTGGCCAATCAACAGCTCCTGCGCGATGCCGATCACCGCCAGTCCCCAGTTCACCCCGAACAGCGTCCAGCCCCAGGGCCCGCGCAGCGTGACCAGCGCGAAGGGCGTATAGCTGCCGGCGATCAGCAGGTAGATGGCACAGTAATCGAGCCGCCGCAGGATGTCCTTGGGGCGGCCGCGCAGGCTGTGATAGAGCGTGGAGATGGTGTAGAGGAAGACCAGCGTGGCGCCGTAGACGACGGAGCTGACGACTTTCCAGGCGTCGTGGTAGAGGGCAGAGCTGGTGATAAGGACTGCCGTGCCGGCGGCGGCCAGGACGGCGCCCGCCAAATGGCTGTAGCCGTTGAAACGTTCTCCACGGTACATATTGTTCATTCTCCTGTAGTGGTCGCTGGTAGGGGCGATTGCAGGGGGCTTTGTTGCAGTGCGTTATCGGGGTATTTTTGCATGGATTTCGAGGGGGCGCGGAAAGCGAGCCGTCGGGGCCTGCCGATGGGGCTCCCCGGGATAGCATAACCATCTGCGAAACCATTCGTTCCCGGCCTGCGTGCCCCCCGCTATCGTCTCGCCATCCAACCTTTAGCGAGACTCCCCATGCGTATCCCTTCGCCGCTGTTCAAGGCTGCCCTGACGCTGCTCACCGGCCTCACCGTGCTGGCTTCGAGCCCCGCCATGGCGGACCGCCTGGATGACATCAAAAAGGCTGGCGTGCTGCGCGTGGGCGTGTTCGACGCGAACCCGCCGTTCGGCTTTGTCGAGGCCGGCAGTACCACCCCTGCTGGCCTGGACGTGGACTACGCGGCCGAGATCGCCAGGCGGCTGGGCGTGAAGCCTGAGTTCCGCGCGACCAACCCGGCTAACCGCATTGCCCTGCTGGCATCGCAGAAGGTAGACATCGTTGCCGCCAATTTCACCATCACCGATGAGCGCCGCCAGCAGATCGGCTTCTCCACGCCGTACTTCGCCAGCGGCTTGCAGTTCATCGCCAGGAAGGGCACGCTCAAGCAGCCGGACGACCTGAAGGCGTGGCGCCTGGGCGTGGACAAGGGCACCACGCAGGAGACCACGCTGCGGCAGAAGTACCCGGACGCCCGCGTGATTGCGTATGACGATTCCCCGCTGGCGCTGACCGCGCTGCGCAGCGGCGCGATCCAGGCGTTTGCGCAGGATGGCGCCAAGCTGGGCGCCTTGCTGGCGACGTTGCCCAACAAGGATCAGTTCGAGATTTCGTCGTTCACGCTGACGCGTGAGTACATGGGCGTGGGCGTTCCCAAGGGCGAGGACCGGCTGACCGCGGAGATCGATCGCATCCTGGCGGAGCTGGAGAAGAACGGCACGGCGGCGCGCATCTACGACAAGTGGTTCGGGCCGAAGAGCACGGCGCCGCTAGCGCGGGATTTCACGATTGGCAGCGCGCTGAAGTGAGGACGACCTCCTTCATTTCCGGCCAGGGCTAGCCATGCAGGGGCAGGCGATCCTGCTGCAGTCGCTGCCGGCAAAGTATGGCGGCTGGATCGTTGCCGGCTTTGGCCTGACCGTGGCGCTGTCGGTGGCGGTGTTCGTGCTTGGCTGCGCGATTGCCGCCGGCTGGCTGGCACTTGTGCGCGGCCCGATCATGCCGCTGCGCCTGGTGGCGCGCGGCGCCGTTGGGTTCCTGCGCCGCACGCCGTTGCTGGTGCAGTTGTTCTTCTGGTATTTCGGCGCGGCGCAGCTGCTGGGCGATGGCGCCATCGGCGCGCTGTATGACTGGCAGGGATGGCGCATCGGCGGCTTGCACGTGCCCGCGCCTTCGCTGGAGGCGCTTGCGAGCCTGGCGGGCATCGGCCTCTACGCCAGTGCCTTCTATGCGCGCGAGTTCGAGGCGGGCCTTGCCAATGTGCCCGCGAGCCAGGGCGCGGCGGCGCTGGCGCTGGGCTTTACGCCCGCCGCTGCATTCTGGCGCGTGGTGCTGCCGCAGGCGCTGCGGGTTGCCGCGCGGCCGATGGTGGGGCAGTTCTGCCAGACCATCAAGAACACATCGCTGGCGATGGCGATCGGCTTTGCAGAGATGTCCTACACCGCCCGGCAGGTGGAGACCGACAGCCTGCTGGCCTGCCTGCGCGCGATTCCCGTGCTGATGCTGATCTTCTGGGCTTACTTCCTGCTGCCGATGCTGGCGGGCGTTCACGTGGGCGAGGTGCAGACCGTGGTGCTGGCGCTCGCGCTGATCGGCGCGGCCTACATCGCGCAGGTCATGGCGGCGGGCTTCGACGCGATCGGGCGCGGCCAGCGCAATGCGGCGCTGGCGCTCGGCATGACGCCGTTGCAGGCACTCTGGCAGGTGGTGCTGCCGCAGACGCTGCGCGCCATGCTGCCGTCGCTGGGCAATGTATGGGTGTCGCTGGCCAAGGATACGTCGCTGGCCTATATCGTGGGCGTAGTGGAATTGTCGACCGTGGCAACGCAGGTCAACGGGCGCAGCGTGGGCTATGCGGCGCAGGTGTTCCTTGCCGTCGCATTGCTCTATTTCCTGATTTGCCTGGCGATCGAGAGCGTAGCGGCGCTGGCCTGCCGTGCGACGCAGCGCCAGGCCGCCATCACAGCGCGGCGGGGCCGGCCCGAGGCGCATGCGCTTGCGCCTGCCCGGTCCAAGGCCCGGGGCCGGCATGTAGCGATCGGGCCCCGCTAGCTGCGGTGCGATTCATCGTGCCGGTGTCGCGCCCGCGCCCTGCGCCACGGCGGGTGCGGGCCGCGGTGTTGCCGGAGCAACCGGCGCCCTCGTTTGCGCGCTCGCCGGCGCTGCTGGCGTCACGGCGGCCGTGTGCTCCGACCATCCTCCGCCAAGCGCCTTGTACAGCGCGACACGGCTGGTCAGGCGGGCCAGCCGGATGGTGGCCAGGGTTTGCTGCGCGGTATAGAGCTGGCGCTGGGCATCGAAGACCGCGAAATAGTCGTCCACGCCGTTCTTGAACCGCATCTCCGACAGGCGCTGGGTTTCGCTGGCTTCCTTGACCAGGGTTTCCTGCGCGGCGGCCTCCCGGTCATAGGTGCCGCGCGCGGCCAGGCCGTCTGCCACTTCGCGAAACGCGGTCTGGATCGTCTTTTCGTAGGCGGCAATATTGATGTCCTTCTGCACCTTGGAGGCATCGAGCCTGGCCTGGTTGCTGCCGGCATTGAAGATCGGCAGGGTGATCTGCGGGGCGAAGGTCCACGCGCCCATGCCTGCGGCGAACAGCCCTGCCAGATTGGTGCTGGCCGAGCCAACCGCGCCAGTCAGCGAAATGGTCGGGAAGAAGGCCGCCCGCGCGGCGCCGATGTCGGCGTTGGAGGCTTTCAGGCGGTGCTCGGCGGCCATGATGTCGGGCCTTTGCTGCAACAATGCCGAGGGCAGGCCGGCTGGCAGTTCGGCAACGAGGCTTGTCGACTCGAAGGGCTCGGGTGGTGGCAGGTCTTGCGGCAGCGGGCCGCCGATCAGCAGGCTGATGGCATTCTCGTCCTGCGCGACCTGCCGCGTGTATTGCTCCACGCCCACGCGCGCGGTCTGCACCTGGGTTTCGGCACGGTGCAGGTCCAGCTCTGCCATGGCGCCCGCGCGCTTGCTGCGCCCGATCATTTCGGCGGCGGCTTGCTGGCTCTTCAGCGTGTCCTCCGAGATTTGCAGCAGCACCTGGTCGGCGCGCCAGGTCAGGTAGGCGCTGGCGACTTCGGCGACCAGGCTGATATGGGCGCTGCGGCGCGCTTCCTCCGTGGCGAGATATTGCTCGAGTGCTTCGTGCTTGAGGCTGCGCACGCGCCCGAAGAAGTCCAGCTCGAACGCGTTGAAGCCCACGCCCGCGCTGTACTGCGTGATGACCGCCGACTGCCCGGGCGCGCGCAGTTCGCTGGGCACGCGCTGGCTGAGCATGCCCGCGCTGGCACCGATCGCGGGGAATTGCGCGGCGCGCTGGATACGGTACTGGGCGCGTGCCTGTTCAATGGCGAGCGTGGCGACGCGCAGATCGCGGTTATTGGCCAGCGCCAGTTCGATCAGGCGCCGCAGGCGCGCATCGACGAAAAAGTCCTGCCAGCCCAGGTCGGCCGCCGCCGTGCTGGTTTCGGCCGCTGCCGGCGCGCCGGCAGCGTATGCCGGGCCGGTGGGCCAGGCCTCTGGCACTGGCTGTGCGGGACGCTGGTACGTGGGCTCGAGGGTGCATGCGGCCAGCGCAAGCGGCAGGGCCATGCAGAGCGTGCGCAGCATAGGGGCGAGAGTCTTTTGCATGGGATTCATCCGGAAAAGGCGCGCCACACGAGCCGCGAAATGGCCAGCCGGGGATTGCCCTGGCTGGCGACGTTGTGGGCGGGCTCGCTGAAGAGCAGCCGTATCAAGCGGTGGCGCGTCGCCATGTCCAGATGCAGGGCGAGCCCGAGCAGCTTGCCCTGGCGGCGCGCGATCCGGCACGGCACCCAGCCGGTCGCCTCCATCCAGACCGCGCCCTCGGCGCCGACCGGAATCGCCGCCGCCATCGCGCTGGTAATGGCGACGCCATTGCAGGACAGGTTCACGGTAGTGGCCGTGTACTCGTGCCCGCCGCAAGCTGCCTTGCCGTTGATCCGCAGCAGGGCTCGCTCCCGGTAGGGGAAGCGTTCCTCCTTGCGCGGCCGTGGCAGTTCCACGCAGACCAGCAGCGAGGTAAGGTAGAGCACCATCGACACGGCGGTCCACGCGATGTTGAAGACGAGTCCCGAGGCTGCCGCATCGGCGGCCACCGCGCGCGCCAGGCCCATGCCGGAGAGCAAGATCAGGCAGCCATAGAGCGCGGCGAACTTCCCGTGGATCACCAGCTTGCTGCGATCCAGCCCCTTGTTGGTGACCTTGAACGGACGCCCGAACGGTTTGAAGAACGCGCTGACCAGCGTCGCGCTGACCGCCAGCGCGGACACGATCTGCGTGACCTCGGTAAAGATGGGCAGCGCGCGCGAGCCGGTTACCCAGATGCTGTAGGCCCAGTAAAGCAGCAGCGCGGGCACCCCATAGGCAAGGAACTGCATCGGTTCGCCGTACAGCGTCGGTACGTCGAAGTACCAATACAACAGTGGCCCGGCCAGCAGCATGAGCGTGAAAGGGCGGCTCAGCCAGTGCAGCAGGCCGTGCACGTAGTGCACGCGCTGGCCCAGTGTGTAGCCGCGTCCGCGCAGCGGCCCGTCGGCCGTGAGCGCTACCTGGATCGTGCCTAGTCCCCACCGGCTGCGCTGGCTGATGTACTCGGGCAGGCCTTCGGCGGACAGGCCCACGCTCAAGCGCTCGTTGAGCCAGCGCGTGACATAGCCGTACGGCATCAGGCGATACGTCAGGTGGATATCCTCTGTGACCGTGCCGGTTGGGAAGCCGCCGATCAAGCTGAGCGCCTCGCGCCGGACCACGAAGGACGTACCGATGCAAAAGGCGGTGCCCCAGGCGTCCTTGGCGGGCTGCATCACATCGAAGAAGGCGCGCTGCTCGTCGACCCAGCATTCGGTCGAGCGCAGGTTGTACTGGATCGGGTCCGCGTTGTAGTAGAACTGCGGCGTCTGCACTACGCCGACCTTGGGGTCGGCGAACAGGCCGATGGTGCGCATGAGGATGTTCTTGTTCGGGGCGAAATCGGCATCGAGCACCATGATGTAGGGCGCGCCGCCGCCATGTTCCGCACGGGCGCTATGCTGCAGGCCATTGTTGAGGTTGCCCGCCTTGGCATGCGTGTTGTCGGGACGCGTGACGTAGTTGGCGCCAACCTGCGCGCAGAACGCCTTCAGCCAGTCGCGCCGGGTGTCGTCGAGCACCCACACGCGAAAATCCGGATAGTCGATCGCCAGCGCGGCAACAATGGTCTTCTCCAGTATTTCCAGCCCTTCGTTGTAGGTTGCGATGAAGACATCGACGCGCGGCACCGTGCCGCTGCGCCGCAGCGCTGTCTCGCCTGCATCGGCCGCTGGCGCATGATTGCTGCCGCGCGTCAGCGTGACGATGGAGATCACGGTGTAGGCGATCGTCATGATCTCGAACCCGAAGAAGGCATGCGCCCACAGGCTCGGGAAGGTCATTTGCCATTCGGGCAGCGTCTGGGTCCAGCGCCAGGCGAGGTAGACGAGCAGCAGGGTCGCGGTGATGGCACCGAACACGCAACGGTCGGAGTCCCGGGCGCGATCTCCCCGCATGCAAAGCCAGGCGAGCAACAAGGTGGCGGCGTTGATGACGAGCAGCGCCCTGGCATCGAGGAAGAATGCAAACATCGTTACTCCTTGGACGGGGGAGCGGAAATGGCGCTGGTGCAAGCGGCGTCGACACATCCGGAAGGACGGAAGGGGTTCCAGCCTGCGGCGGCCAGCACCGCCCATGCGGTCGCGCCGAGGTGGGGCAGGTGGTAGTAGTAGAAGTCCTCCGTGGTGGAGGTCGGCCCGATCGAGAGGCCGGTGCGGATGCGTTGCTCCGGCGTGGCGTAAAGCAGGCCGGAGGGCGCGCGCTGCGACAGCAGCAGTGGCCAGAGCGGTGAGGCATCCTGCGCGCGGCTGCTGGCGCGCAGCACCAGTGCGGCCTGGCCCGTGCCTTCTGTCCAGACGCCGTCGGGGTTGCCGTTAAAGCCGTAGCCGCCCTTGACGCCGTGGCGCTCGCGGGTCCAGTCCAGGCCCCTGCGCCAGTCCGCGGGCGCGTCTGGCACGGCGATCAGCGGCCATAACACCGCATCGAGAGCGGAGGGGCCGCTATTGAGCGAGCGGCCATCGTCGCGCGTGCCGATCACGAAGCGGCCTTCGCGCGGCTGCCACATCGCTTCGACGAAGCCGCGCGCGCGCCGTGCCGCCACCGGCCAGCGCGGATCGTTGCTGAGGCGGGCCAGCCAGCTGAACGCGGCATAGGCATCGACGTTGTGCTCGGTGGATTTCCAGGACTGGCGGGTGGGGCTGGGTTCCTCGCCGAAGTAGCCGCCGATGAAGCCGCCCGGGGGGCCGGCTTCGAAGAGCGTGGCGTCGACCCAGCCCATCAACGCCGCGGCGCTGTCGAGATAGCGGCGTTCGTGGGTGTTGTCGTAGACGGCCAGCAGCATCAGCGCGGCCCATGCCACATTGCCCGTGGCGGTGCCGGCCTGGTACGCGTCCTCGAACCAGCGCTGGCTCGGCGTGTCCCACCAGCCGGGCAGCGGCGCGGGGCCCGCCGGCAGCGCGCCGGCGCGGTAGGCATTGCGCAGCCGGTTATCGTGGTAGTGGCGATCGCGCACGCTGGCAGCAACCATGGCGTCCGCTATGCGGCGCGCATCGCCAACGCGGTGGCAGGCCACCAGCGCGATGCCGGCGAGGGCGTTGTCGTAGACGAACGCCGCTTGCTGCAAAGCGGGTGCAAGCGGACCCTGCCCCGGTGCAGGCTCGTAGCTGCCGAGCATCACCGGGCCCTGGCCGGGCACCGCCGCGACCCGCGCGGCAATGGCCTGGCAGGCACCTGCCAGCAACTGCTCGCGCGCTTGCGCCGGGGGCGCCTGGGCGGCGGCGGGCGGCGCCAGGATCGTGGCCAGGCTGGTCATGGCGGCCAGCAGCGGCGGCAGCATTCGGCGGCGTAAGGTGAGCGAGGTGAGCGAGGTGAGTGAGGCCCGGTTCATGGCGATCTCCTGGCGTGCGTCGGATTCGCCGCCGTCAGATCAGCGCGCGCATGTGGCCCCACCAAGGCTGGTCGAGGCTGACCTTGGCCCAGCGGCCCAGCGCACAGCGATCCGCCGCCGCGCCGGCGCTCTGCAGGGGCAGCGCCGGCAAGGGCTTGTCCAGTTTGGCGATCAGGTAGATCTCGTTTTTTTCGATGGGCGGGAACGGCACGAAGTAGCGCGCCTGCTCGCCATCGGGCGCGCGCGGCAGGATTTCGGCAACCTTGCCGGCCAACGGCGCGGCCACGCCGTCCACGCGCACCGTCACCTTGTTGCCGGGCAACAGATCGTTGCTGAGGCTGCGGGGGAACACCGCCACCACCCGGGGTTGCGCGCAATTGGTACTGCGCAGCAAGGTCGCGCCGGCCGCGACGCGCGTGCCGGGCGGTGCCAGCACGTCCTGGACCATGCCGGAATCGTAGGCCTTGATATCCAGGTTGGACATGCGTTGGACGCGCTGCCCTTCCTCTGCGATCAGGGCGTCAACCGACTTGCCGTACTGCTCAAGCTGGGTCAGCTCCGCTTTGAGCTGGGTGATCTCCGCGCTCAGTTCGTCGTGCCGCTGCGCCAGCGTGGAGACCGCGCCATCGGTGCTGGAGAGGTACACCTTGCCCTTGGCCGCCTGGCTGTTGCTGAGCGCGTTGTCGAGTTCGGCGCGGATCGCTTCCTTGGAGTTCGACAGGATCGACAACTGGTAGCGGGAGGCATTGGTGTAGGCCTCGCTGACCGCGCCCGCCCATTGCATGGCCTGGTTGCGGTTCACCACGTCTTCCTGCTGGTCCACCTGTTCCTTGGCCATTGCCATGCGGGCCTGGATGCCGCGGATCTTGGCGGCGTGCTCGGCCTGCGCGGCTGCCTGGTATTTCCTGGTCTCCTGGTCGGTAGCGTCAAGACGGGCCTGATCGCCTTCAAGCTTGGCTTTGGCCGCATCGTAGCGTTGCTGGTTGTCCAGCTTCTTGCCTGTCAGTTCCACCAGCAAGGCGCGGTCGACATTCTGGTTCTGCACGCTCATCAGCGTGTCTCCCGGCGCAAATGAGGCGCCCACCGAAATCCGCTGGCCTGCCACCACGCCTTCGACCGGCGTGGTGACCAGGTTGACCGGTCCATCGACCACGGCGCGTTCGGACGAGCGCGTGAACACGGGGGGGAACATCACGGCCAAGATCACCCAGACGATAAAGGCGGCCACGCCGTAACTGGTCAGGCGTGGCACCACATGCCAGAGGCGGCGCTGGCTCAGCTCGCGGCTGCCTCTCGCGGGCGCCAGACGGTCTGTGCGCAATTCGGGCAGGTGCGTGGCCGGGGGACGGCTTTGTTCGATTTTGTCGCTCATGGCATCCTCACTGGCAAGTTCGCGCGATCGGGGTCGCAAAACGAGCGGCAAGCCGTCGGCACCGGGCGTGTCGGCAAGACGCACGTTCCCTGTAAAGCAAGTCCCCCAATATTTCTTTCGCGATGCGTTGTTTCACGGCCCAGCCGGGCCGCTTGCGCATCTGTGTGTGGACCAGGACGTGCCGGGTCCGTTGATCTGCCCGCGCTCCAGCTGACGCCAGGAGCGGGGCGAATGCGTATGGCCCGAGGGCCATCGACGATACTCGCGGATGTGCACGACTCGGGTTCGCTGCACGGTGGCGAGTGAATGAAGGCTAGCCAAGAAGCGGCGCCACTGCTGTAAGAATGTGTAAGAGCAGGATGTCACACCGTTGAAATCAATGGCATCCGATACCCCCATTTCCCATGCGGGCAGAGACCTGGCTTTCACATGCGCATGGGCACATTTTCGGAGGGTGAGACATTCCCCGCGGCCTCTGCTGGCATTGTTTCCTCCCATGGCGCAATGGCCTGTGCGCCATGCTCGCCACTTGATCGCTTGCTGCCTGGGGGGTTGGGCAATGGATGTTTTCTGTTTGCAACACACGCTGTGACGAGGCAGCGCGCATGAAAAAAAGCCGGCGCAGGGCCGGCCTCTCGATCATGCCATGGCGAAGCATACACGCCAGGGCACTCCGCAATTCAGCGTATCAATATCAACGTGCGCTTGCGTCCGCGTACACGCGCTCACCCGCCACCCACGTCTGCGTCACGCGGGTCTTCCAGATCTCGGCCGGCGCCACCTTGAACAGGTCCTGGTCGACCAGGATGAAGTCGGCCCACTTGCCCGGCTCCAGCGATCCCAGCGTCTTCTCCTGGTGCTCCGCGTAAGCGGCGTCCAGCGTGAAGGCGCGGAAGGCCTGGGTCAGGGTCATGGCTTCCTCCGGATGCCAGCCCTTGATCGGGCGGCCTTCGTGGTCGGTACGCGTGACCGCTGCATGCAGGCCGTAGAAGGGGTTGGCAGATTCCACCGGGAAGTCCGAGCCGCCGGCAATCACGGTGCCTTGCTTGAGCATGGTCTGCCAGGCGTACGCGCCCTTGATGCGTTCCTTGCCGATGCGGTCCTCAGCCATGTTCATGTCGCTGGTGGCATGGGTGGGCTGCATCGAGGCGATCAGGTCGAGCTGCTTGAAGCGCGGGATGTCCGGCAGCGCCACCACCTGGGCGTGCTCGATGCGGTTGCGCAGCTCGCGGCCGCCGACTTCCTTGTAGGCGACTTCAATCGCGTCCAGCACCTGGTGGTTGGTGGCGTCGCCGATGGCGTGCACGTTGACCTGGTAGCCGGCCTTGATCGCCATCTTGACGCTCGCCTGCATGGCCGCGTCGCTCATGAACAGCAGGCCGCTGTGCACGTGATCATCCGAGTACGGCGCCATCAGCGCCGCGCCACGGCTGCCGAGTGCGCCGTCGCCGTATAGCTTGACCGCGCGCAGGTAGTAGCGGTCGTTGCCGTAGCCAGAGAGCGGGCCCTTGGCGGAGAGCGCCTTGAAGTCGTCGCCGGTGTCGCGGATCATGCCGTAGATGCGCGTGGTCAGCTTGCCCTGGTCGGCGAACTCGCGGTAGATGCGGTCTTCCTGCGCGGTCACGCCGGCGTCGCCCGCGGCGGTCAGGCCGAGCGCGTTCATGTGCGCCAGTGCGGCGGCCAGCGCGGCGCGGCGGTCGTCGTCCGAGTACGGCGGGATCACGTTGTTGACCAGCGCCATGGCCTTGTCGACCAGCACGCCGGTGGGGTTGCCGTTGGCGTCGCGCTCGATGCGCCCGCCCGCCGGGTCCTTGGTGTCGCGCGTGATGCCGGCGGCTTGCATGGCCTTGGTGTTCAGCCACGCGGCGTGGCCGTCCACACGCACCAGGCGCACCGGGCGGTCCGATACGGCGGCGTCCAGCTCGGCCGCGGTGGGGAAGCGGCCCAGCTTCCAGTTGACCTGGTTCCAGCCGTAGCCCAGCAGCCATTTGCGCTGCGGGTTCTTGTCGCCGTAGGCGCGGATCATGCCCTGCGCTTCGGCCAGGTCCTTGGTGCCCGACAGCGAGATCTCGGTGGTCTTGAAGCCCAGGCGGAACACGTGGCCGTGCGCGTCGATCAGGCCCGGCAGCAGGGTCTTGCCCTGGCCGTCGACGCGCCTGGCATCGGGGTACTGCGCGCGCAGCGCGGTGGCGTCGCCGGTGGCCAGCACCTTGCCCTGGTCGAACACCAGGCCGGTGAAGCTGGCGACCTGGTCGTTCTTCAAGGTGTAGCCCTGCACGGATTCGATCAGCGTAGGCGCGGCGTGGGCCGACATCGTCAAGCCGACGGCTACTGCCAGCAGGCTCTTGTGGATCGCGTGTTTCAAGTCAAATCTCCTTGGATTGTGCCCAGTCTGCGTCCTCGTCAAATCCGTCGCGCAGCAAGGTTGCCTGGGCCGGCGTCCAGAATGGTGCTTCCCAAAGATTGATGTCTTGCGGTAGCGACGAATGCTTCGCAAGGAACGCAAGAACATCCGCGTTGTCGGATGGCAAGCCGAGTTGGGCGAACAGGTCGGAAAACTGGTGAAATGGGGTGTCCATGGGAAACGTCCGGGAAGCAGGGTTTTGGCGGATGAAAGCGCCGCCGTAGGACCGCACATTTTTAAATAAGAGCGGCGCTCGCGTTTGCGGGCTGTTCTACCCAGCTATGCATGGCCCGCGCAATCAGCGCGCAAACAGCGAGCGTGCCAGAGACAACGCCCAGTGACGAAGACGTGTGGGCATGTGCATTAAAGCCGGTAAGGAATGCAAACGCCGCCATTTCCCACTTCGTGGCGATCTTCTTGTCGTGTGTCATTTTTCAGTGAGCCGTGGTGGCGTTGCAGCCGAAGGTTGTATGGCGCCGAAAACTACAGGAAGCGTTCGGCGCAGACCAGGGGCGTTTAGTTCTCGATCACCGGCGCATGCACGGCCGCGATCGACTCGTGCGCGGTTGCAGTACGTTGTGCGGCCTTGTGGACCATCGTGTAGGCATAGTCCACGCCCATGCCGTAGGCGCCCGAGTGCTCCTTGACGAGCTTCATCACCGCGTCATAGGTGTCGCGGCGCGCCCAGTCGCGCTGCCATTCGAGCAACACCTGCTGCCAGGTCACCGGTACCACGCCGGCCTGGATCATGCGCTGCATGGCGTAGTCGTGCGCTTCCTTGCTGGTGCCGCCGGAGGCGTCGGCAACCATGTAGATCTCGTAGTCGCTGTCGTGCATCGCGGACAGCGCGAAGGTGGTGTTGCAGACCTCGGTCCACAGGCCGGCCACGATGATTTTCTTGCGGCCATTAGCGGCCAGGGCGTCATCGACTGCACGCCGAAGGCCATCTGGGGCTGATGGTCGATGATGATCAGTTGGCTGTTGCGCGGGGTCAGGACTTGCAGTTTGGCGTTCGACATGATTTTTATCCAAAAAATTTGATTCAACGATTCGCGTTTTGTCTGGCAGAGATGATTCGGGCTGGCCTGTCTATGTGCAGAACTATACCGACTGCCCCTTTCCAGAAAGTGGCCTATCTCTGCAATAGTTATTCAAAATAATTGAATTTAGTTCATTGAGGCGCGAGAGGACTCTGTCCCAGTGGGTCCATCGCCCTTGGACGACGCGCCACAGGAGTTCCGCGGTCTCGCGCGTCATCGTCTTCTTGTCAGTGCGCACCTTGTTTAGGTAGCCGGGTAACCAGCCGATTGTTGAAAATTTCCGCGCGACCGATATAGCGCGACAAATAGGGAGCACTCCTTCAGGTCCCCACGAATGGACAACCGACGTAGACCGCCCAATCACATTTGCGTATGCAAGGCACTGCGTGAAGACGGGAGGATGGCCAGAGTCGTCACCGAAGAACTGCAATCGAACACCGGCGATGCGCCACGTCGAGAGCGTCGAAGTCTAGGCGGCAGAGCAGTGGGAAGGCCCCGTACCGCAGGAAAAGGCCGCGGCGGTATGCGCGCCGCTTGTCGACCCTGCGCGGCGCGTACATTGTCACCGGCTCGTCTACAAGGCTCTCAGTGCGCGGCAAAGGAAGTGAGCGGCGCGAACCGCCAGGTCGAAGGACGGGTCACGCGCCAGCTCGCGACCGGCCACGCAAATGACCCAGTCCCCCTTTTTGCGTTCGCAGCGCATTGTCTGGTCCTCCATCTGATCTGAGAACCAGCGCCACAATGTCGCGTCTTGTTCATTGGCATGGACCGCCGCTTGGAGCTGGGCCATCTTCAAGTAGATGTTGCCATTCATGGAAACTCCGTGATTGTTCATCCCGTGTTTGTCTCAAGTGCCGGCTTAGCGCAGCCAAATGTTGACTTGGGGTTTGCGCACATTATTCGGATGAGTCCACAGTTTCCATCGTCTTCTGGTATGAGTGGCCCACATGCTTGGCGCGTTCGTAACCGGAAAGGACTGGTGCACAAGTGCTTGACTCGCCCCCGGCTACATGAAATCGGACTGCCCGCGGAAGCAAACTTCATCGGACGATGTCAGAGAAGTGATGGAGGCCCTGGGCTACCGCAAGACGTTCGTTTCGGTAAACCTCCGGCCAACGTCCAATTTGCGGGGCCGGGCGGCGTCGCAAGAGGTGTATTCGGCAGCCGGGCCGGCAAGAGTGCCGCGATCAGCCTGACGATCGGGGGCGAAATCAGCAGCCTTAGTTCCTTCATGCTTGGCGATGATGGTATGTTCTCCAAGCAATCGTTTGACTGTAGGAAGGCGGGCGCTTTTCGAGCTGCCAGCGTCAACGGTATTTTCAGTAACGCAAGGTCGCCCGGTCGTGTTTGGCTTGGCGCGACGATCATGACTACCTGGCCATGCGACTCTCCACATCTACTCACGAATCCGCCAAGCCGGCCATTCAGCGCGACTCATTGGGTTGTTTGTCGGAGGCATTGCGATACGATCAGGCGCTTGCCGCCGGCGATCTCCATTTCTATCGCAAGAGTTCCGTGATTGAGCGGATGAGTCAGGTAGTGACCCCTGCTTCAGCACGAGGGTTTCTGGTTGGCGTCTCCCTGATGGAAGGCCATCGTCGACGCATTTTCCGTCCGAATCAGGCGAACATGCATGCATTCGAGGCAGGCTCCATCTATCTGCGGAACTTCCAGGATGACTACAAGGCGGATATGTATGGGACGTTTGATTTCGTACTCATCGAACTGCCGCGCCCCTTCATGGAGCGTACAGCCCTGGAACTCGGCTGCCCCGCAGGTCTTGAACTGCGACATGCCGCGGCGCAGACGGACGCCGTGCTGGCCCATCTCGCCCAGGCACTCCTACCCGCGCTCGCGCGGCCTGAAGGCGCCAGCAGGTTGTTTGTCGATCAACTCGGACACGCGATCGGCACATACCTGGTCGAACACTATGGAGGTGTCAATCGGAAACGCATTCACTCCATGGGCCAACTTTCGCCTCGCATACTCGCGCGGGCGCAGGAGTTCCTCGCGGCGCGACTTGACGACGGAAACGTGTCCATTGCGGCGGTCGCTGATGCGTGTCAATTATCCCGAAGCCATTTTTCCCGGGCATTTCGGCAGAGTACTGGCAAAACACCACATGAATGGCTGCTTGAGCGTCGCCTCGAGCGCGCGGCGGCACTGCTGCGCACCACGGACTTGCCGATAGCTGGGATCGCTGCGTCGTGCGGCTTTGCGGATCAGAGCCATCTCACACGCAGTTTCTCCAAGAAGCTTGGCCTGACGCCGGGTGACTGGCGGAGCGGTCGGCAGGACTAGGCACGCCTGGGTGCCGGCACTCGCCAGCCATTATCTGGCCCGCGCTGAGCACAAAACGACAATAGAGCGCACACGTGTTCAAGCCAAAGGGCTGGTGTAACACTACATTGCTGCCGGGCGCGTCTTATCTCCCCGCATGGAGCCGTGGGGTGATTCGCGCCTCTGATGTCGATGCTACGTGGAGGCCCTACCGTGACTGCTGTACTACCGATGCGCGCCGAATCAGCGCCGCAGGACGACGCGGTGGTCCTTGTTGTCGATGATGACTTGCAGGTGCGAAACGCGCTGGGAAGCCTGTTTCGTTCAGTCGGCATTCAAGCCGTGCTGCTCGGCTCCGCCGCCGAGCTTTTTGCCTTCGGCTTCCCAGATGCGCCTTGTTGCCTGGTTCTCGATGTGCGCCTGAAGGGGCAAAGTGGCTTGGATGTGCAAGCCCGCATGGCAGAGCTCGGTATTCATATTCCCATCATCTTCATGACCGGCTACGGGGACATTCCGATGACGGTTGCTGCTATGAAGGCGGGAGCACAACACTTTCTTTCCAAGCCGTTCCGTGAACAGGAACTGCTCGATGCCGTCACGGAGGCACTACAGAAGGAGGGCCCGCGACGTGAGCGCTTGTGCCGATTGGCTGCAGTGCGCGACTGCTTTCGCTCCCTGACGCCGCGGGAGAGTGAGGTCATGGCGCATGCCGCATCAGGTTTGACAAACAAGGAGATTGCCGCCGCCATGTGCATCAGCGTAGTGACTGTCAAAGTTCATCGATGCCAGGCAATGCGAAAAATGAGGGCCCGGAGCTTCGCCGATCTGGTGCTACTTGCGCAAACTCTCGGTCTCGTGTTGCTTCCCTTTAAGTCCAAAGCCGATGAACGGCCTGCTATCCGGCTGCAGCCTCGACAGCTTGGAACCGCAACCCTAGCGTAGGGACGGCATCGGGCAGCGTGCGGAGGACGAAGGTCATGTAAGGACGTCTCATCGATCCACTGCACGACACACTTACGATGAAGGAGAGTCCGTCGTGCGAGGCCGTAGTGCTTTTTCAATGCATTGGATGATGTCCGTGTCCTGAAAGGGCTTGTAGAGGACGCACGTTGCACCCAATGCCCTGGCACGCTGATCAAATCCCTCATGCGCAAATGCAGTCATGAAAATGACAGGCATATCGAGATTGCGTGCGCGCAGCGCCTCTATCAAAGCGAAGCCGTCCATGCCGGGCATTTTCGCGTCCGTGATCACGCAGGACAGGCAAGGCAGCGAAGTCCACCGCAGTAGCTCTTGGCCGCTTCCGAACAATTGCACGCCAAGATCGAGCGAACGCAGCAGCCCCCCCACGGCATTTCGGACGGCGGCATCGTCGTCAACTATTGCGATCGTGGCGAGAGCTATCACACTGACTCCTTGTATACGCGTTGAGCGCTGGCAATGCTCTGCTGGAAGCGTAACGCCAGACCCATGCATACCCTGTCATACGATGGTATTGCCGATCCCCCGGGTGCACGTTCCACGCTACGTTGCGATGAAGTCACGCTGGCCAGGAAAATCAGTCCCCCCGCAATAGTGAGCCGGCCAGCTATTCTGTCCGATTCATACCAAGGTATTACATGCATGGCTGCTTCGAAATGGCACCGCATATGCAAAAAGTCCTTGTGCGTGCGGGCGACCCCGGGACCGTTTGATGATGGACGATTGATGGTAGATAGCGCTATCGGGATTGTCGATGCTGCAGTAGTAGGGGAGCAGCGTCGCTCCCTTAGCCTGCAGTCGGCCTGCTTGCCCGCAGTGACGCGTTTTCTTGCTGAAGTGCTCGAAGGCGCGAGACCTTGCTTGGCTTGGTGCCGCCAGCAGTTCGATCGCAGACCGCAGGCGAGTGCCAGTCTTGCTGGTACCGACTCAAGTTCCCACCCCCTCCCGAGCAGGACAGCGGTGAATCGGTCAGCTCACTTTAGGCAGTTCACTGCACGCCGGATTCCTTCACCATAGGTCGGATCGGCCTTGGTGAAATGCTCAATCTGCACGCGCACGATCTCCTCGGGCACGCCCTGCATTGCCACCGCGATGTTCGCGAACAGCCGCTGCCGCTGGCCGTCGTCGAACAGGCGGAACAGCGCCCCAGGCTGGCTGTAGTAGTCCGCGTCGACGCGGTGGTCCCAGCGGTCCGCGGCACCATCGAGCGCCAGCGGCGGCTCGACCGCCCGCTCGCTCGTCGCGTACTCGCCTTGGCGGTTCGGCTCGTAGCTGAGCTTGCCGCCCTGGTTGCCATCCACGCGCATTGCGCCGTCACGGTGGAAGCTGTTGTGGAACGGGCATTTCGGCGCGTTGACCGGGATCTGGTGGTGGTTGATCCCCAGGCGATAACGCTGCGTGTCGCCGTACGAGAACAGCCGCCCCTGCAGCATCTTGTCGGGCGAGAAGCCAATGCCCGGCACGATGTTGGCTGGATTCATCGCCACCTGCTCCACCTCGGCGAAGTAGTTCTGCGGGTTGCGGTTGAGCTCCAGCACGCCCACGTCGATCAGCGGGTAGTCCTTGTGCGGCCACACCTTGGTCAGGTCGAACGGATTGACGTGGTACTTTGCCGCGTCGGCCTCCGGCATGATCTGCACGCGCAGGTTCCAGCGCGGGAAATTCCCTTTCTCGATGTTCTCGTACAGGTCGCGCTGCGCGCTTTCGCGGTCGGCCGCCACGACCTTCGCTGCCTCGTCATTGGTCCAGTTCGAGATACCCTGCTGCGATTTGAAATGGAACTTGACCCAGAAGCGCTCATTGTTCGCGTTGATGAACGAGTACGTGTGCGAGCCGAAGCCGTGGATCTGGCGGTAGTTCTGTGGCAGGCCGCGGTCGCTCATGAGGATCGTGACCTGGTGCAGCGACTCCGGATGCTTCGACCAGAAGTCCCACACGGCAATCGGGTCGCGTAGATTGGTGCGCGGATTGCGCTTCTGCGTGTGGATGAAGTCCGGAAACTTGAGCGGATCGCGTACGAAGAACACCGGCGTGTTGTTGCCCACCACGTCCCAGTTGCCTTCGTCCGTGTAGAACTTGACCGAGAAGCCGCGCACGTCTCGCTCGGCATCGGCCGCGCCGCGCTCGCCGGCCACGGTGGAGAAGCGGATGAAGAGCGGCGTCTCCTTGCCGATTTCCGTGAAGATCGACGCCTTCGTGTACTTCGTGATGTCGTGCGTCACGCGGAACGTGCCGTACGCGCCTGAACCCTTGGCGTGCACGCGGCGCTCGGGAATGACCTCGCGGTCGAAGTGCGCGAGCTTTTCCAGGAACCAGACATCCTGCAGCAGCATCGGCCCGCGCGGACCGGCGGTCTGCGAGTTCTGATTGTCCGTAACCGGTGCGCCCGCAGCCGTGGTGAGAGTGTCTCTGTTCATCGCGAGTCTTCTTGTTGGTGAGGGAGATTGGGGGGATCTTCGTGCCGGAAATCAGTGCACGGATGCGAGACCGGAGGCGGCAGCGGATGAGTCACCCATCTCCGCGCAGGACTGTCCTCCGCACGGTGCACTGCTCCGGCTGTGTCGTGATCCTGCAAAACCAGGAGAGATTAATTGGCGATGCAGGCTATGGCTATTGTCTGTTCGTATTAGCCGGCTGGGTCTTCGGTCTGGTCGCGGACTTCGGAATGCTACTTGCTCAGCTCGGCACTGGTAGCGCGATGGGAGATCCGCGAACGATTGCTAACGGCTAGCACTATTCCTTAGTCTCCAACCTATACCTCGGTGATGCCCCACAAACCGTATGGATGGCTGACAGACCTGGATAATCCGTTGGTACTTTTGAGTGATCAATACCAATGAAGTTATAAGCTTTCCCCGGCTCGATCATGCGCATCGTCGATGCCGGGGGAAGTTCTCAAGGCTCGGTCAGCGGTGGTCTTTTGCCGATTGCAAGCTATGTAGCGGAGGAACGCGAGGGCATCTCGAATTCACTCGTCTGCCAATTCACTTCTGAAGGCTGTTTGCGCCATTGCGCCAAGTCAATAGACTGAGCGCAGTCAGCAATACGGCTGGCAGCATGACACACCAGATCGAGAGCATCGAATAGCCAAGGGCGCCGAGAGCGGCGCCTGATGCGAAACCCGCGAGCGCCGGTACCATCTTCTTGAGCCGGCCGCGTATGGCTTTGCGTTCCGCCTCAGATGCGGATGGCAAGTCCACCAAGTCAATGATAATTTGCGTGGTATTTCCCGTCATGATCGTCGTGGGGCCAAGGTCTGACAAAGACGTCCTGGACAGTGAGTTCTGAATACCCATGGCCACCACGGCAAGCATGCCGGCGCCGACGGCTGCCGGCGTACCCGGATCAGAAATGGGAGAGGCGTGAAGCCCGGCAATGATGAAGAGAACCAGCGCCGCGGCCTCGGCAAATAGCAACAGCGAGGGTGCCGATTGTTTGTTCCGTACGATGCGTGACTCGGTCAGCCTGGCGGCAGCGACCGCCAAGGCAAAAGTCGGCAGCGCAAGCAGTTTGGCGAGCAGGCCCGTCGAATCACCGGCGATGTCGACGCCGATCATCAGGAAGTTTCCTGTCACGTGTGCCGTAAACAGGCCCGTTAGCAAAATGAACCCGACCACGTCTACATAGCCTGCGACAAAGGCCAGGATGCAGCCGAACGCCGGTCCCGAAAGATCAGCGCGGCCGCCCGTGTCGGGAAGCTGTGGGGGTGTCAATGCGGTCTCCCACGAAGGTTGTTCAGCGAACGGTCAGAAGCTGTGCCGCATCGCAATGGCGAACGTCTGCGGGTCGGCGCCGGCCCTGATGCCGATGTTATTGATGGCGAAGTCATAGGTAGCGTTGCTGCGGTTGTTGATGCGGCTGTAGTAAGCGTATAGCGCGGTTCGCTTGGAAAGGGGATAGTCATAGCCGACAGTTACCTGAAATGCGCCGGTTTCCGAACCACTGCGGACGGATCCAATTGTTTCCATAGCCGTGCCGGTGCCATTGCCGACAAAGGCGAAGCCGGCGCGTATGCTACCGGTGCCAAGCTGCTGTATCAGCGAGACATAGTAGCCATCGCGCGTAAGGTCTCCAGTGGCGGTACGGTAG